>JBAXWQ010000051.1:0-15569 GCA_037128315.1 Opitutia bacterium
CGATGCCGTGGATCCTTCGCTCCGCTCAGGATGACAAACCTGGTTTGAAGACACACCCAAATGCGTTTCAGCCCGTTAAACCAATCAACCTTATGACTTTTTCTGACTCCATGGCGCTTCGCATAGTCTGGCTCGCATTTCTAATGATCACCTTGGGCCTGCTGCCGTCCACAGGGCGCGCCGCCGATTTTTTGTCCACCAAGCCGGCAGCCCGGATTGATTACTGGCAGCAGCGCCAAGCCGACATCACCGCCGAGTTGAAGGAACGGAAGGACCTGCCTGCCGTGCGGCTCGTTTTCCTGGGCGATTCGATCACGGACTTCTGGCACCTCGGGCCCAATCCCTGGTTCCCGACCTTGCGCTGCGGACGGACGATCTGGGACGAGTCTTTTGCGGGCCAGCCACCGGAAAACCTCGCCATCAACCTGGGCATCTCGGGGGACCGGATGGAACACGTTCTTTTCCGCCTGCTGCCCCAGTCGGCCGGCGGGCTCGGCCATCTCGACGCGCCGGGGCTGCACCCGGAATTCGTCGTGCTCATGATCGGCATCAACAACACCTGGGCCGGGGAAACTCCGATGGTCGAGAGCGTGTTCGCGGGGATCAAGGCCGTGCTGACGGCGGTGCATGAGCGGCAGCCCAAGGCCACAGTGATTCTACAGTCCCTGCTGCCGACCAACGACGAGGCCAAGAACCGCGATGTGGTCCGGCCGGTGAACCAGCAGCTGGTCGGCTTGGTGGCGAGTCAGCCTTTCGGGGCGTACACCCACTTTCTCGACCTCTATCCCTCGTTCGTGGATGCCACCGGTCAGCAGCTCAGCCAGCATTTCAATGATGGGCTGCATCCAAGCGAGTCCGGCTACCGCGTCTGGCGCGACCGCTTGGTGCCATTCCTCGCCGGGGTCCGGGCCGCAGCCCGTTCCGCTCCGGTGAAACCGTAGCGCCCGCGTGAATCAGCTTACACGGCCGTCAATTTGCGGCCGCGGGTAGTCGTGGAGCGCCGCCGTGCGCGAAGGGGCTGGAGGCGGGCACGAGTTTTCCGTGTATGGGCCAAGATGGTTCGGGCCTCCTTGGCGCCAGCCAGCAGTCCTTCCACGCTGAGGTCATAGTCAAGCGCGGGCCAGTGAATGCCGTAGCCGGCGCTGCTCTTGCGCCAGCGGGAACGCTCCGCCGGGGAGGCTGACTTGAGCGACGGGTACCAGTCCAAAGGCAGGCTGAGCACGCGGCCATCATTCACCCAGACGGTGAGCTTGCCCGCGGCGGTGCTGACGTTCTTAACTTTTGCGTCCTTGGAATTCATGCCAGGCCTTGAGCAATTGGTGATGATGTTCGCTGGTCAGTTGCAACACTTCGCGGATTTCGGCTGGTTTCAAGCCTTCCATGCGCGCAATGGAATGGTCGTGCAGCCAGAGTTTGATGGTGCCCGAACCCTTATCAACATGGACATGCGGCGGCTCGGTGTCTTCCAAGGCGAAGAAATAGAACCGGTAGCCGCGGATGCGGAGGACGGTTGGCATGGGTCGGGATAAAATAAAAAGCCGTGGACGACAGATGTCATCCACGGCCCGGGTGATTGAAGCAGGGGGCGAGTCAGGGTTGAGGCAAGCTTGGGTTTTGATGCTACTCGTATTGGGTCCAAGGCCTTGAAGTTTGTCCGCTCGACGAACTCAAAACTCCGAGCCGGTCGAAGAGCTTTGGCTTGGCTGTAGCCGGCCTCGTTGAGGCCGGTCCGGGGTCAGCGACCCCGGCTACAGTTATGATGTCGCGCTGAATACCCCGGGGCTTGCCCCAGGGATCTTTACTCCACCTTGAAGAGGTTCCCCGTCGCGGCCCAGTAGATGCCGCCGTAGACGTGGTGCATGAAGTTGGCGTCGCTGTAGGTCGCGGGCAGGTGGCCGAGGGCCGTGTAGAAGGCGCGCCCGCCGTCGTAATTCTGGTACCACGCCATGGGATGGTAGGCGCCCATGCCCTTGCCTTTCTTCGCGCCCCAGTCGGCCACGGGGTTATAGGTCTTCTCGTCGACGGTCAGCAGCACATTCAGCTTGTCCGACTTGGCCGCGCCGAACTCATACCATTCCTCGGTTTCGAGAAAGCGCTTCGGGAAGCGGTCCATGCCGGGGAAGTTGTAGTCCTCCACCTTCATCACGGCCGTCTGCACGGCCGGGTGGATGTGAAACTGGCGGCCGACCATCTTGTTGAACCACGGCCACTCGTACTCGGTGTCGGCCCCGCCACTGTGGATGCCGACAAAGCCGTTGCCGGCCTTGATGAAGCGCTCGAAGGCGGCCTGCTGCTCGTCGTTGAGCACGTCGCCGGTCGTGAGCAGGAAGATCACGACCTTGTATTTCGCGAGCTCCTTGTCGTTCATCACGCGGCTCGCGTCCTCCGTCCAGAAGACGTCGAAATCGTGGAGCTTGCCGAGGGCCTGGATGGCGGTGACCCCGGCGTTGATGGAATCATGATGCCAGCCGGCGGTCTTGGTGAAGAGCAGCGCTTTGAACTGCTCGGCGTTGGCGGCCAGGGCCGCAGCCAGCGTGGCCACGGCGAGGGTGAGGAGGCGGAGGGATTTCATGGGGATAATACTGCCGTCACCTTGCCGGGCGCAGGGCCGGTTGCAATCCTGCGCCGCAGCATGGTCGGGGAGGGAAGCAGAAGTTATAGGCCAAGTAAGCCGGTATTTGCGCTGTGGCAGATAAACAGAAGTCATTCGACCACGCGCCTGGACGACGACTCCCTTTGGCGGTGGTGTAGCGGCGAGCGCCAGCGAGCCGACGCATCACGACTCGCTGGCGCTCGTCGCTACATTCCATGTTGGTTGGGGCCCGCAGGATTTCTCGCCATGACGGATCCAAAGGCAATAGACGTTGGTGTGGCTTCATTGATTCTACCCGCTGGCTACACCCGCATCAAGGTGGTGCAGAGTTTCCAAGAACTGGTCACCAGGCCATTCGCCGCCGGGGTCAACGCCCTGTGCTGGCCGAGGGAGCTGGCGGGTGATTTTGGCGAAGTCGTGGCACGGTTGGGCGCGGGGGAGGGGGAAGCGATCACCACTCTTGATGAGGCGAGCTTGCGGGCCCTGCCCGTGAGCCCGGCCGGTCGCGTGGCCATCGACCAAATGCTGGCCGATCTGCGACGCTTGCAGGAACTCGGCCGGGACCCGGCGCTCAATTGCATCCACGGTTATCCGCGTGACGAAGCGCCGGGACCCGTGGCCACGGACGTGTTCTCGTTTCATGCCGACAGCGCTCCCGTGGAAGCGGACACCTGGCTGTGCACTTATTTCGGGCCGGCCAGCGAAGGCCTGCGCAATGACGAGGCCCGGCAGCGCGTGGAAGTATCGGCCACCCGGGCGGAACTGCTCCAGCTGTACGGCGGGAAAGATGACGACGGCTTCCGCGAGTACCTGGCGGAAAACTGCTATGACCTGCACTATGCCCCGGTCCCCGGGGCACGGCCCTTTTCCTTCGGCTGGGGTCATCTCTGGCGGATTGCCGTGGACTGGCCCGGCAGTCCCGTGCCCCCCTGTGTTCACCGCGCCCCCGATACCCGGCCCGGTGACCCGCCCCGTTTGTTGCTGATCAGTTAAAGCTCGCGGCAGCCTGAGGCGTTTTAAGTTTTCCGTAGCCCTTTCTGTCATTGCGAGGAGCGGAGCGACGAAGCAATCCAGCCCCTTCGGCCTGGCTCAGGGCCTTGAGCCTGTCGAAACGGCTGGATCGCCACGGCGCGCTTCGCGCCCCTCGCGATGACCAAGAATGGGGTTGCGGCTACACTTCAATTTAAACTGCTCTACGGCGCTATATCCGTATTAATGACCCGCACGGTATTCCCCACCTCGATCTGATGACTCGCGCTCAGGCGGCATGCGGGTCAAACAAGGAGCATGATGACGCCCCTGCAATATTCCGGATTTCGTCTCCTGGCCGTGCGGCTGTTGATCAGCACAACGGTCCTCTCGGCTGCATCCACGGCCACCCCGCCGCGCCGTTTTTTCTCACCCGATAGTTTCTGGAACCAGCCCATCCCGGCCAATGCCGCCATTGATCCCCGGACGGAGCGTTGGATCAAGTTGCTGGAGACCGAACCGTCGGGGGAAAATTATCTCGTCAATTCCGAGCAATGGACGATTCCCGTCTACTCGGTCGATGCCTCGACCCCCCGGGTGCCCGTGGGCCTCCTCGCCTTGACCCCGGAGGACCAGCACGTCTGGCACACCACCCGCACGCATTTCGGCCACGGCAAGAATTTCGACCTCGTGCCAATCCCGACCACGGCCTCGCCCGATCCCCAGCAGGACTCGCACCTGGCAATTGTGGATTGGGTGAAAAACCTGGTTTGGGACATGTGGGCCCTGTCCCGCAATCCCGACGGTTCCTGGAAATCCGCCACGGGCATGGTCTATCCCGCGGACGGTCCGGGCGTGTTCTCAACCGCGGACCTCGGGGTGCCGGACGGGGAGAGCGTGCACTTTCACGGCCCGAGCCGGGCGGCCGGCGTGCCTGCCGTGGCTGGATTGATCCTCTACGACGAGGTCGCCGCCGGCGAGATCCGCCACAAGGTCGCCGCGGCCTCGCGCTTCTGCGCCTACAAGGAATTTGTCTTCCCCGCGGCCTGGACGGATGGATTCACCGAGGGCGGCATTCCCGAGGGCACGGTGATCCAGCTCGATCCCGCCCTCGACCTCAGCCAGTTCAAGCTCACCCGCGAGGAACGGATCGTGTGCATCGCGCTGCAGCGCTACGGCATGGTCTTGGTCGACATCGCCCAAGGGCAGCCCGTCTACGCCGAGGGCCTCTGGGGCCATCCGGGAAAATCGTGGAAAGGGAAACTTGATAACGGGTCGGGCGGAATCACGACGATCCCTTACCGCCACTACCGCATGATCCAGGCCGGTCCGGCCACCTATAAGGGCGATGGCCGCTCCAAGTTCGCGCCGGTCTGGGAGGATCCGCGGACCAAGCCGCTGGTTCTGCCGACAGCGGAGCCGAAGCCAGCGGCGAAGCAGCCGTAACGCAGCACGACCCACCCGTGCCGAAATTCATCGTCATCATGGCGGTCCTGCTGGTGGTTTTTACCCTGCTGGCTGTTTTCATGGGCCCGCCTCCGACCAAGAGGCGGCGGGGCAAGTCGGAGGATTGAAAATTATGGGCGGCGTGGATCCGGCCAGGGAGACATGCGTCGTCGCTTGCCAATAGTTTCGCGGGGCCTTTTCTCTTCTCCATGAAGCATGTGGTTGTCCTGGGCGCGGGCCGGGTGGGTGGCGCGATGGCGCGGGACCTCGCGCCGGATTTTCGGGTGACGGTGACGGACAAATTTCCGGAGGCCCTCGCCCGGATGAGATCCTTCGGGCTAGACACCCGGATGGCGGATCTGGCGGTGGCGGCCGCGGTGAAGGCGGCGGTGGCGGACGCCGATATCGTGGTGGGGGCGGTGCCCGGCTTCATGGGCTTTGCGACCGCGCAAGCGGTGCTGGAAGCGGGCAAGACACTCGTCGATATCAGCTTCTTCGATGAGGACTGTTTCCGGCTTGATGAGCTGGCGAAGGCCCAAAATCTCACCGCTATCGTGGACTGCGGCGTGGCGCCGGGCTGCGGCAACATCATTCTGGGCGACACCGCCCGGCAGCTGGACACCGTCACACGATTTGAATGCCTGGTCGGAGGGCTGCCCGTGGTCCGCCGCTGGCCCTTCGAGTACAAGGCGGGCTTTTCCCCCATCGATGTCATTGAGGAGTACACCCGTCCGGCCCGCTACGTGCAGGCAGGGAAAATCGTCACCTTGCCGGCCCTCTCCGAACCGGAAATTTTGGACTTCGCAGGGCTCGGCCCTCTGGAATCCTTCAATACCGACGGACTGCGCAGCATTTTACACACTTTTCCCGGCGTACCAGACATGAAGGAAAAAACCCTGCGTTACCCCGGCCACATCGAGCTCATGCGAGTGTTCCGGGAGGTTGGTTTATTTTCGAAGCAACCGATCCCGGTGCACGGCCAGTCCGTGATCCCACTCGATGTAACCAGCGCCTTGTTGTTCCCGCAGTGGACCTATCAGGAAAATGAAGCGGATCTCACCATCATGCGCATCACCGTGGAAGGACGGAAGGGCGGGCAACCGGTGAAGCGGGTGGTGGAGCTGCTCGATTACTACGATCCCACCACCAAGACCACGAGCATGGCCCGCACCACCGGTTACACCTGCACCGCCGTGGTCCGGCTCGTTGCGGAAGGCCGCTTCACTCGCAAAGGCATCTGTCCGCCCGAGTTCATCGGCCACCAGGCGGGGACCTGGGATTTCATTCGCGCCCGGCTGGCCGAGCGTAAAGTCATCTATCGGGAAAGGTGATCAAGCCGGCCCGGTGATCACGCCAGGCCCGCGTTCTTCATCACCACTGCGAGGTCGTATTCGGGACTGCGGGCCGGGCGGCCGCGCAGCGCGTTCGCCGCCTCGTCGCCGACGAACGATTCCGCCGCGGCATCCCAGGTCAGCGGGCGGCCGAGCTTCATGCCGATCCACGCGGCGCAGCAGGCTTGGACGCTCTTGACCGCCTGATCCACCGGGGCGATGGGATCGCGGTTGGCGGCGATGCCTTCCAGCCAGTTCAGGTAGTGATTGGGACTGGGCATCCAACGGGTTTCGCCGGCCTCCACCGGGACGAGCAGCTTGTCGTCACTGGCGCGCAAGGGGCTGGCGGCCGCCGCCACGTTCGGGTCGCTGGCGGTGACCTTTTCGGAGCCGCGGGCACAGAAGATCCAGCCGCGGTCGCCCTCGAAGTGCAGGCCGTTCTCGAACTTGTCGTCGAGGATCACCTGCACGCCGTTGGGATACATCAGTTCGATGTGGTAGTTGTGGTGCACGGTCCACTGGTCGTCCTGCATGAAATTGGCCCGGGCATTGATCGTCGTCGGGCCGCCGAATTCCTGGCCCATGGCCCATTGGGCAATGTCCATGTGGTGCGCGCCCCAGTTGGTGATCATGCCGAGGCCGAAGTCCTCGGTCGTGATCCAGCCCGGCCGGCCGCTGGTGGAATTTTGCGGATGGACGCGGCCTTCCATGTAGGGTTGCTCGGCCACGGGCCCGAGCCAGCGATTATAGTCGAAAGACGCCGGCACCGGCATCGGCGTCGGTTTCTTGCCGCTCGGCTGGTCGATGCCGATCCCGATGCGGACCACGCGCAACTTGCCCAGGCGCCCATTGCGCACCAGTTCGCTCGCGGGGCGGAAGGCGAAGTAGGGTTTTTCGGAACGCTGCTGCGAACCGGTCTGCAAAATCACCTTTTTCGCGCGCACGGCCTTCCGCAGGGCGATGGATTCGTTGATGCCGTAGGTGATGGGCTTCTGCACGTAGAGGTGCTTGCCGGCCAGGGCTGCCTGCACCGCGACCAGCGCGTGCCAGTGGTCGGGTGTGCTGACGACGACGGCGTCAATATCCGGCCGGGCCAGCAACTCGTGGAAATCGTGGTAGGCCTTCACGTC
Organism: Opitutia bacterium; assembly: GCA_037128315.1. Classification (GTDB taxonomy): domain Bacteria; phylum Verrucomicrobiota; class Verrucomicrobiia; order Opitutales; family Opitutaceae; genus Lacunisphaera. The sequence goes on from JBAXWQ010000051.1 coordinate 7,470, forward strand.
CACGTTCGTCTCGCCCTGCTGCTGGTAAAACTTCACGACTTTCTCCTGGGCAATGCCGAGGCGGCGGGCATCGAGATCGCACACGGCCACCACGCGGGCCAGCGGGTGGGCCAAAGTGCCCTCCATGTCGCTGGTCCCCATGCGGCCGCAGCCGATATGGGCGATTTGGATGCGTCGGTTGGGCGAGAGGGCGCCCAGGGCCGGGGTGCGCAGGAAGCCCGGCAGCACGACGAGGCCGGCGCCGCCGAGCAGGGTGTTTTTGACGAAGGAGCGACGTGTAAGGTGATGCATGGGAATATCAGGGGGTGGCAATGACGCGGATCTTGACGTTGCGGAAGGTTACGGTGCTGCCGTGCTCCTGGAGCAAAATGTGTCCGGTGGGCCATTCGCCGAAGCCGGCGATTTTCTTGTATTTGCTGTCGGCCACGGCCGTGCGGAAGGCGGTGGAGCCGCGTTCGTACTCCAGCACCTTGGCGCCGTTGAGCCAATGCTCGACGTGGCTGCCCTGCACCAGCACGCGCGCCGTGTTCCACTCGCCAATGGCGTTGGGCCGTTTGCTGGCGGCGGCGGGGATGAGATCGTAAAGCGAACTGATGGTGCGGTTGCCGTCCCGGCCGAGCTTCGCATCCGGGTGCAACGCATCGTCGAGGATCTGGAACTCCAGGCCGATGGCGGAGCCGACGGCGGCCTTTTCGCCACTGCCGGTGATGGCGGCAAGGCCGGGTTGGACAAAATACTTGATGCCGCTGTTGGCACCCGGGGTGAGCTTGAAATCAACCGTGAGCTCAAATTGCGCAAACTGTTCCCGCGTGATGATGTCGCCCCCACCGGCGGATTCCTCGCCGCCGTTGTCGGCGACGGACAGCAATCCGTCCTTGATCGTCCAGCCCTTGGCCGGGAAGGTCTCGGCCCGGGCGCTGCGCCAGCCGTCGCTCGTCCGGCCATCCCAGAGCAGGCGCCAGCCCGCCGCCTTCTCCTCGGCGGTCAAGGTGTTGGCGGCCGGCGCGCCCGGGCTGGGGAGTTCGGTCAGCAGCAGATTCCGCCAGCGCACCTCCGTGCCCGCCTTGGTCTTGTCCTGGCCGATGCCATGTACCTGCAAGGCGATAAAACCGCGCGGGGTGAGGCCATCCTTGATGTCCGCGCAGGCGGTGCCGTTGAGCCAGGTCTTCAGGGAGTCGCCCCGGGCTTCCACCCGAATGTGGTTCCAGTCCCCGGCGCGGAAGATCCGCTGGCCGAGCGCGCTGAAGGCCTTGGCTTCCGCGCTTTGTTCGCCGCCGGCCGGAAAGAGCCACCCGCGCCGGGCCTCGTCATAGATGCCGCCGCTCCACATCCGCCGGCGCGCCACGTCGGGATCGATCTCAATCTGATAGCCATGCACCCGGCCGGCGGGGATCGCAATTTTTTTGCCCGCCCACACAAGCTCTGTCGGGTGGTCGAAGCACTCGCTGCGGATCTGCACCCCGGAGTTCAGCTGCGGGTCGACCTTGAAATCGTACTCCAAAATGAAATCGCCGTAGGTCTGGGCCGTGCAAAGGAACGTATTTGGCGTATCCAGAGTGGAGCGGCCGACAATCTCGTTGCCCTCGATGGTGTAGGTTGCAAGGCCCCCGCGTTGGACCCAGCCGGACAGGTCGCGGCCGTTGAAGAGCGGCACCGGCGTTTGGGCCGGACACAGGAGCGGCAGGGCACAGGCCACCAACGTGGAAGCAAGCAGGCAGTGAAGGCGCATAAAAATACAGGGAAGCGGTAAGGGCCAAGGGGGGGGCTCGGCCAGGGGATGGAACGAACGATAAATTTCAAAAGAGCGGGCCCTCGGCAATGATCATCTGGAGGCAGGCCTACAGATATGATCCAGGCCGATGGATGTTATTATGCGATCCGCTTTCTGGCTGTTATGCTTTAGTTTGGCGGCATGGGCCGCAAGTGTCCCTCCGGCACGCTGCTGAGACAGCTGGATGGACGACCCCTAGGGTCGGTTAATTTGTAGTGTAGCCGCGAGCGCCAGCGAGCGGACAACCATCTGCTCGCTGGCGCTCGCAGCTACATTCACTTTATCGGTCATAAAAAATTACACGACTCCACAATACGCTGTGGAAACGACGGACGTTTGCAGTAGCCCTGAAACCTGCTAGGTTTCCCGAATGAGCGAAATCGTCCTCGAGGTTGGCGTCATTTTAATCCTGCTCGTGGTCAACGGTGTCTTCGCCATGACGGAAATCGCGGTGGTGTCCTCCCGCAAGGCCCGGTTGCGCCGGCTCGCCGAGCAGGGGGACGGGGCGGCCCGGCTGGCCCTGGAACTGGCGGAGTCGCCCAACCGTTTCCTGTCGACGGTGCAAATCGGCATCACCCTCGTGGGTATCTTCGCCGGGGCCTTCGGCGGCGCGACCCTGGCCGCCAAGCTCGCGATCCCGATTGGACAGGTGGCGATCTTGGCCCCCTACGCCCACACGATCGCCTTAGGACTGGTCGTCGCACTCATCACCTATTTTTCCCTGGTGCTGGGGGAGTTGGTCCCGAAGCGGCTGGGCCTGAGCAATCCGGAGGGCGTCGCCATGCTAATGGCCCGCTCGATGAACTGGCTCGCCCGGATCGCCAGCCCGCTGGTGACGTTCCTCAGCGTCTCCACCGATGCGCTCCTGCGGCTGGTGGGCTTCAAGCCGGGCAGGGAAGTGACGGTGTCCGAGGAGGAGGTGCGCGTGATGATGCAGGAGGGCGTCAGGGCGGGCGCCTTCAACAAGGTGGAAAGCCAGATTGTGCATAGCGCCCTGGAGCTCGACCAACTGCCGGTGCGGGAGATCATGACCCCGCGCCCCAAGGTCATCTGGCTGAACCAGGAGGATTCACACGACCAAGTCTGGCACAAGATTGTGGTCAGCGGGCACTCGTACTTTCCGGTTTATCAGGGCAACCGCGACAACACCGTCGGGGTGGTCGGGGTGAAGTCGATCTATGCCAACCTCGCCGCCGGGGCCGGCGTGTCGCTGAAGGACCTCATGACTTCGCCGCTGATCGTGCCCGAGTCACAGACGGTGCTGCAGCTGGTCGAGGCCTTCAAGCAGAGCGGACGGCACATCGCCCTGGTGTCGGACGAGTTTGGCGGCCTCGTGGGCCTGGTCACTTTGAACGACGTGATGGAGGCGGTCGTCGGCGAGTTTCCCACCCAGGGTGAACGCGCCAAGCCCCGGGCCCAGCAGCGCGCCGATGGCACCTGGCTGGTCGATGCCATGATCGACCTGGCGGCGGTCGAGCAGGCGGTGCCGCATCTTACCTTCGGCGGCGACGCCTACACCGAATACCAGACGCTCGCGGGCTATGTTGTGAAGACCCTCGGGCGCGTGCCCCGGGAAGGGGAGACCTTCGAGGCCCAGGGCTACATCTTTGAGGTCCTCGACATGGACCGCCACCGGGTGGACAAGGTGCTGCTGATGCCCGTGAAGGGAGGCAGTTCGGTTCCGCTCTAGTATGGGGCCCCAGAATTAACCTGTATTTGTAGGTCGGGCTTTAAGCCCGACAAGCACGCCAACGTCGGGGATAAACCCCGACCTACACCGGAATTTCATTTGAAAGCGATTTCTGGGACACCACCTTACCCCTTCCGGTAGTGATCAACCACCTGGTAGCTCCGCGCCACCAGGCCGAAGGCGAGGGCGGCGGCGAAGGCGAATCCGGCGAAGAAAAACATCTGGAAGGCGGTGACGCCGAAGCCGGTCGAGGCGATGAGCTGGGTCACGGCGGCGTTCTTCACGCTGGCATTCATGACCAGCACCCACAGGTTGCCGACGGTCACGGCGAGCAGCCAGAAACTCATCAGGGCTCCTTTCATGGACTGCGGGGCCTGGCTGTAGGCGAACTCCAGGCCGGTGGCGGACACCAGCACCTCGCCCAGGGTGAGGAAGGCGTAGGGCAGCACCTGCCACGCGATGGAGAACGGGTGGCCGCCGTCGAGCACCACCTGCATGAAACCGACGATGACCCACGCGAGGCCGGAGAAGGCGATGCCGCTCGTCATGCGCCGCAGCGCCGTCATCTCATAGCCGAATTTCTTCAGCGCGGGAAAAAGCACGAGGTTGTTGAAGGGGATGAGCAGCATCACGAGCAACGGGTTGAGCGCCTGCATCTGCGAGGACTGGAACCAGCCGGGCTTGGTCATGGCGTCCGCCTGCAGGACCCACGTCGAGGCCTTTTGGTCGAAGAGCGACCAGAAGGGGGTGACGAGGGCGAACAGCACCAGCACCCGCAGCACGGAGCGCACGCCCTCGACCGCCTCGTCGGGATGCCGGCCGCGGGCGCCCTCGAGTTGCAGCTGCACGCCAGCGCCGCCGAAGGCGATCACCGCGACCAGCGCGGCGCAGAAGGAGATCACAAAGCCAAAGGACGGCATCAGGAGAAATGAGCCGATGGCCAGGACGCCACCCACGGCGGCCAGCACCACGCCGGCGCGACCGGAGGCGAGCGCGGTGCGCGAGACGCTCAGAAACGAGTGGGGATCGGGCGGGGCCGGAGGCACCATCACGTAGCGCTTCCTACCGAGCCACAATATGACGGTCGAGATGAACATCAGCGCCCCGGGAATCCCGAAGGCGATGGCCGGCCCGAGTTGCTTCAGGAAGATCGGCATGAGCAGCGAGGCAAAGAACGAGCCGAAGTTGATGATCCAGTAGAACGCATCGAACACCACCTTGGCGCGGTGCTTGTTGGTCTGATCAAACTGGTCGCCCACGAAGGACGAGACACAGGGCTTGATCCCGCCGGAGCCGAGAGCGATCAGGGCGAGACCGGTGTAGAAGCCCGGCCGGCTGTCCACGAACAGCGCGAGGCACAGCTGGCCGACACAATAGACCAGGCTCAGCCAAAAAATCGTGTGGTACTTGCCCCAGAGCCGGTCGGCGATCCAGCCGCCCAGCAGCGGGAAGAAATACACGCCGATGACGAAGGTGTGAAAGACGTCCTTCGCCGCGCCCGCCCGGTCCGCCTCGGGGAGGTGCGTCAGCAGCGACGACACGAGGAAGACGGTCAGGATGTTGCGCATCCCATAGAAGCTGAAGCGCTCGCAGCCCTCGTTGCCGATGATGTACGGGATCTGGCGCGGGATGGGCGTCTTCGGGTCCGGCGCGGACCCGGCGGGGGCAGTGGGAGAGCTCATGGGGGAAGGAGCGTGGAGAGAGGAGCAGGGAGAAAGGAGCGAACCAAGGGAGATTGTTCAGTGGGCATTGATCAATGGTCAATTTTCATTGGGCGGGATGCACCGAGTTTGCCCCGGCTTGGTTGAAATGTAGGAGCCTGCTTGCAGGCGATATGGGCGTTCTCTGACGGACAATATGCTCAATCGCTTGCAAGCAAGCTCCTACAATTGTGCGTAAAATAACGGGCATCAGGTGTTGGCGTATTGTTGCAAAATGACTATCTCGGTGGGCTGCGGCGCCCGCGCACCGCTAAAACTCATATGCAAATCGGTATCGACAGCTTTGTGGCCTCCCCGGGCACTGGACCGGCAGGCGACGCGACCCGCGTCCAGGAATTGCTCGAGCAGATCGCGCTCGCCGATCAGGTCGGCCTGGATGTCTTCGGCCTCGGTGAGCACCACCGGGCGGATTTTTTGTCCTCGGCCCCGGCCGTGCTGCTCGCGGCGGCGGCGGCCCGCACGCGGCGGATCCGGCTGGCCAGCGCCGTCACCGTGCTGAGTTCCGACGATCCCGTGCGCGTCTTCCAGCAATTCGCCACCCTCGACCTGATCTCGCAGGGTCGCGCCGAGATCATCATCGGCCGCGGCTCGTTCATCGAATCCTACCCGCTCTTCGGCTACGACCTCGCCAACTACGAGGAGCTGTTCACGGAGAAACTCGAACTGCTCCTGCAGCTCCGCACACAGACCGAGGTGCATTGGTCCGGCCGGCACCGGGCGGCGCTGACCGGGCAGGGGGTTTATCCGCGTCCTGTCCAGCATCCGCTGCCGGTGTGGATCGGCGTCGGCGGCACGCCGGAGTCCGCCATCCGCGCCGGACGCCTCGGGCTGCCGCTGATGGTGGCCATCATCGGCGGACAGGCACGGGCCTTCCGCTCATTCATCGACCTTTACCGCGAGGCGGGCCGGGAAGCGGGTCATGCGCCGGAAAAGCTCACGGTGGGGATTCATTGCATCGGCTTTGTGGCCGATACTTCGGCCGAGGCGCGGGACACATTCTGGCCGGGCTACCGGGATATGTTTGGCAAGATCGGCCGCGAACGCGGCTGGCTGCCGCCAACGAGGCTCCAATTTGATGCGCTCTGCAGCCCTCAAGGCGCGCTGCTGGTCGGCGATGCCGACGCGGTCGCGGAGAAGATCGTCGCGGCGCATACCGCGCTCGGCGGCATCACCCGGCAGACCATCTTGATCGACAATCGCCTCCTCACGCACCGGCAGATCATGCGCGCCATCGAGCTGCTCGGCACCCGCGTGGCGCCGGCGGTGGCAAAAGCACTGGGTGAGAAGCGGGCGTAGCAACGGGATTCCGGGCAGTAGGGCCTAGGGCGTGTATTCAAACCTATCACACACCCGTTTCCTGACATTCTGAACGAAGTGAAGTCTAGCCAGCAGGCTGGTTCGACATCCATGCTTTCGTTCGCGCTATAGCGTTCGATGCTGTCGATCCTTCGCTCTGCTCAGGATGACGATCCAGGTTTGAATACACGCCTTAATCCCAGCAGGCACAGAGGCCCGCTGCTACGGGCAGAAAACGACAGCCTCAGGGCAACTGCGCCAAGCGGATATTCCGGTACGCCACTTTCATCGTGAGGCCGGGATGGACCTGCAGGCCGAGCGGGCCCGGGCCGGAAAATAATTTGTCGGTGAAGCGCGCCGCCGGCTGGCCATTGATCCAGACGGTGAAGGTCGGTCCCTTGGCCTCGAGGCGGAAGGCGTTCCATTGTCCCTCGGGGTGGAGGAGCAAGGCGGACTCCTTGGCTTGGCCGGCCTCGGAGTAGCCGACGCGGCTGGGGTCGGCGCCCTTGCTGATGTAGAACGAGCCGGACATGTCCCGCTTCAGGCTGCGCGAGATGCCGAGCTGCAGCTGGATTTTCGGCTCGCGCAACTCCACGCCGCTATCGATCTCCCCGGTCCACCGCACCTCAAACTCCAGCACGAAGTCACCGTAGGATTTTTCCGTCCAGAGCATGTTGCCCGTTTTCTTGTCGTCGTTTTGGCCGATGAGCTCGCCGGCCTCGACGTGCCAGAAGGGATTGGCGCCAGCGGACTGCCAGCCGGTGAGATCCCGGCCGTTGAAGAGCGGGACAAATTTAGGTTCGGGGCCGGGGGCCGCGGAGGCGACGCAGGCGCCAACCATGACGGACAAACACCAGACGAGGACAGCGACGAAGGGGCGGGGGTACATGCAGAGAGCATGCGGCAAGATCCGGTCGAGGGAAAGCCGGATTAGATTCCAAGGTTCGACCGGCAGCTGGAGGGTCCGCGTCCCTGCGGACCGTTGGGTGCTCATGTTCGCGGAAGCACACCAACGGCGCTCAGAGACGAGAGCCCTCCATTGCCCGGATGAAACCCCGTAATCAAACGTCGGGCCGCCGCCCGTCAGCGCGGCGGGCTGCGAGCCCACAAAAAAGCCCAGCGGTGAAGCTGGGCTTGGATGATTTGTTGTGCGGACGACTTATTTCACGGTCAGCTCAAGCGGGGCAAAACCGTCGGCATGGAGAATAACCTTATCGAGTGCAGCCAGACCCTTGACCGTCTGCATGGCGCCGGGTTTGAGGACCATGGCGTCGATGGCCCGAAACTTGTCGGCATTGTGCTGCTGCACGCTGAGGAGGACCTTGCCACTGACCTTCAGGTCGGCCTTGGAGGTGTTGGTCAGGGTCAGCGTGAAAGGGGCGCCTTCCACACCGGACGCCTTGGCGAAGGTGGCGGTCACGGGCAGAGCCGGTGCCTTGGCCGCAGCGGCCGGTGCATCGGCGGCCGAAGCGATGAGGCTGAGGCCGAGGGCGCAGCCGAGGGCAAACAGCACTGATTTGAGGGTAGTCAGACGGGTCGGAGCATTCATGTATTTTATCGGACAGGGTTCTGTTTTTCGGGTGATCCTTGACTCCTCAGGTGGATTGACGGCCGGGGGCCGT
>JBAXWQ010000052.1:0-15524 GCA_037128315.1 Opitutia bacterium
GCCCCAGATCCGCTACCCGGACTGCTACGGCATCGACATGTCGGAAATCGGCAAGTTTGTGGCCTTCGAGGCCGCGATCACCCTGCTCAAGGAGCGGGGCCAGTCCGCCCTGATCGAGGAGGTCTACCGCCACTGCCGCGCCGAGCTGGCCAAGACCTCGCCCGAGCCGGTCAATCATGTGCGGAAAATCTACGAGCCGTTCACCGCGGATGAAATCTCCGCGAAGATCACCGAGCTGGTCTCGCCTCCGCCCAATGGCTGGTCGGGGAAGATCGAGATCATCTTCCAGTCCATCGAAAACCTGCATGCCGCGCTGCCGCATCACACCGGCGACTGGTATTTCACCGGCAAATACCCGACGCCGGGCGGCTACCGGGTGGTGAACCAGGCCTACGTGAACTATTTCGAGAAGCACGAGGGCCGGAGCTACTGAGCCGGAACTAGGCAGTTGAAATTGTAGGGCGGGATCGCTGATCCCGCCGATTGCCGAGTGCAGGCAGGGTCAGCGACCCCGCTCTACAGTCTGGCGAACAGCCGCACGGTTTGGTGGATGAATTACGAGTAGAAACGCCCTGCAACTGCATAGTTCCGGCTAAGTCTACCCGCGAAATTAGGGGCAATCCGTCTCGTCTTGGCGCTGTCGTCGAAACCATGGGCCGTGCGGTCCGGTCTGCCGCTTCAGGCTCGGCTAAAACTTTTGCTCCAGTCCGCCGGCAGCGTGCGCACCAGGAGGACGGCCAGGGTGAAAAATAGCGCCCAGCTGCCGGCCTCTTTCACCACGAGCAGCGGTTTCCAAAACAGCCCGTTGGGCCCCATCGCGGCCAACACCAGCCCGAGCCCGATGCGCCCCCAGACCCGGCCGGGCGCCGGGCCCGCGGCCAGGGCAAACAGGGCCGGCAGGCCGAGCAGCAGGAAGATCAGGCGATAATCAAAGCTCACCCCGAGGAGGAAGGTGAAGACATAGATGGCCCCGCCGGCGCGCAGGCCATCGAGCGCGGACCGGTCAGTGTCTGCCTGGAGCAGCGGAGGCCGGCCGAGGCTGCTGCGCAGGGCCAGCAGGCCCAGGAATAGGGCCAGCGCGGAAAAGATATGCCCGAGCAGCACGCGGTCGATGGACCAGCCGTATGCCGGCAGAAAGAAATCGAACCAGAAGGCCGGCACGCGCGACCCGTAGGAATGCAGGCCGCCCGCCGGGGTGTTGGCGTAGAGCCGGCCGAGATAACTGGCGTAGGCGACAAAGCAGAGCGCCCCGGCGCCGAGCACCACCGGACCGATCCGCCGCAGGCGTTCGCGCGGCTCGCGCAGCACCACGACAAGGGCGGCGAGCGGATAGAGCTTGAGCCAGCCGGCGGCCACCAGCACGGCGTAGCCCGCCCAGCCTGTGCCCCTGCGCAGCAGAGTCAGCCCCACGGCGAGCAGGCCAAAAATCAGCAGATCAGTATTGGCCCGCTGGGCGGCGAGCAGGACGGGCGGCGAACAGGCCAGCAGACCGACGATGGCGCCCTGGGCCAGGCTGAGTCTTCCGAGATAAGCGAGCCACCCGGCGGTGGCGAAAATCCCCATCCCGAGCGCGACGATCCGGTAAGTGGCCGGCGTCGGCAGGCTGGTCCAGACATACATCCAGACGGGCGGATAATTGAAGACGCGATGCCAGGGGTCGCGTGGGTTCGCGACATACGGATCCTCCCCGGCCAGCCGGCCGGCGCCCGCGGCGGGGATAAGATACAGGTCGGAGAAGTCCGGCTGGAGCGTTAGCACGCCCCAGGTGTGCGCGACATGCACGACATTCATCCGGGGGCTGAGGGCAAAAAAAAGGGTCAGCTGCAGCAACAGCAGTCCGACGACGAGCCAGCGGCCATCACGCCGCTTCCCGGGTCGTGGGCTGGGGGCAGGGGTTGCAACGGCTGGCATCGGGAAGCTCAGCGAAACGGGCCGGGCCGGGCTGGCAATCCCCGTTTCAGGTTTCTGGTTTTGCCGCTGGATTCCCCGCCTGTTGTGTGCTGAATTTCCGACTCCCATCATGTCGCTCTCCTACGAAGCATCCGGTGTCCGCTACGACCAGCTTGATGCCTTCAAGCGCGCCTGCCAGCAGGCCGCGCGCACCACGTCTGGCGAACTGACGGCCCACGGCTATGCCGAACCGGCGACCACGCGCGGCGAGAGCGCCTACCTGATGGAAGCGGACGATCACTACCTGGCGCACGTGGAGGAAGGCCTGGGGACCAAGAACCTCGTGGCCGACGCCGTCTATGCGCAGACCGGCCAGTGTTTTTACGACGCCATCGCCATCGATACCGTCGCCACGATCGTCAACGACCTCGTGACCTGCGGGGCGCGGCCGATCTCCGTGGCGATGCACGCAGCCGTGGGTGACTCCGGCTGGTTTGCGGATGCCAAGCGCATGCAGGCGCTCGTCGACGGTTGGGCCGAGGGCTGCCACCGGGCCGGGGCGGTGTGGGGCGGGGGCGAGACGCCCACGCTCAAGGGCCTGATCCAGCCTGAGACCATCGTCCTGGCGGGTTCCGCTGTGGGGAAAATCGAGCCGAAATCCCTGCGCATCACGGGCGACGTGCACGAAGGCGATGTGATTATCTTCCTCGCCTCGACCGGCGTGCAGACCAACGGCCTGAGCCTGTGCCGGCTGATCGCGGATCGGCTGCCCCAGGGTTACCAGACGCCGATCGGCCACGGCGATAAGCGCACCTATGGCGAGGCCTTGCTGGCCGCCTCGGCGATCTACGTGGATTTCGTGGTCAAGTGCCAGCAGGCGGGCGTGGTGCTCAATTACGTCGCCCATGTCACGGGCCATGGCTGGCGCAAGCTGATGCGGCTGGAGGAACCGTTCGTCTACGAAATCACCACCCCGCGCGAGATTCCGGCGCTGTTCAAGTTTCTGATGGCGGCCGGCCCGATCGAGCTGCGCGAAGCCTACGCGACCTTCAACATGGGCGTGGGCTTTGCCGCCTTCGTCTCACCTGGGGCGGTCGACGCCACGCTCGCCGCCGCACTGGCGGCCGGCCATGAGGCCTGGGTGGCCGGTCGGGTCAGGAAAGAGGGCGGCCGCAAGGCCGTCACGATCCCCGCGCTCGGCCTGGCCTACGAGGGCGACACGCTGCAGGTCAGGTAGGGCGGCGAGTCCCTTCGCCGCCGTGGACGCGGAAAGGAATTCTGCGCCCTACTCAGCGTAGCGACAGGCGTCCCTGCCTGTCGGGTTTGGAACTCCGGCACGGCGGCCGGCTGCGACCAATGCCAATAGTCCCAAAGCAGGTAGTAGTTGGTATTACTCAGCAAAGCATTCGAGATATTTCACCCCGGCCCCGGTGTTGAAGAGCACAACCGTCTCGGTCGCGGCAATCTGGCCGGTGGCGAGCAGGCGCTTGAGTGCCGCATAGGTGGCGGCGCCCTCGGGCGCGACGAACAGGCCCTCGGCGGAACCGACGACCCGCGTGTCGGCGATCATATCCTCGTCACTGACGGCGACCGCCCCGCCGCCGGATTTCCGCAGGATGTCCAGCATGATGAAATCCCCGATGGCCTTGGGCACGCGCAGGCCGGAGGCGCGGGTGGATGCGCCGAGGTGCTCGGCGGCGAATTTCTCGCCGGCGGCCAGGGCGCGGACGATGGGCTGGCAGCCGGCCGCCTGCACGGTGAACATTTTCGGGCGCTGCGCGCCGATCCAACCCAGTTGCTCCATTTCAGCAAAGGCCTTCCACATGCCGACGAGCCCCGTGCCGCCCCCGGTCGGATAGATGATGGCATCGGGCAAGGTCCACCCGAGCTGCTCGGCGAGCTCGTAGCCGAGGGTTTTCTTGCCCTCGACGCGGTAGGGCTCCTTGAGGGTCGACATGTCAAACCAGCCCTCGGCGGCCTTGCGCTTCGCCACCTCGGCGCCGCAATCCGTGATGAGCCCGTTGATGAGGGTGACGTGCGCGCCCATCTCGCGGCACTCAATGACGTTGGCCTGGGGGGTGTCCACCGGCATGAAGAGGTGCGCCTCGAGGCCGGCGCGGGCGGCATAGGCGGCCAGCGCCCCGGCGGCGTTGCCGGCGGAGGGCGCGGCCAGTTTCTTCAGGCCGAACTGCTTTGCCATCGAAACGGCTGCGCTCATGCCGCGGGCCTTGAAGCTTTGCGTGGGATTGAGCGACTCGTCCTTGATGAAAAGACGGGCGACCCCGTGCCGCGCGCCGAGGCGCGGTACCGGCAGCAGCGGGGTGAAGCCTTCGCCGAGGGTGACGATGTCGGTGTCGGCGCGCACTGGCAGCACCTCCCGGTAGCGCCACATGGTCGGGGGACGGTCACGCAGTGCCGCCTTGGTCAGGGTGCGGCGCGCGGCGGCGAGATTGTATTGCGGGAAGAGCGGCTTGCCGCAGGCCGTGCAGACGTTCTGCGGGATCGAGGCGTCATGGGCTAGCCCGCAGGCGGTGCAGGCGAGATGGGTAAGATGCACGGCGCGAGCAGAGCACAGCTCCCACCCGATGAAAAGCCGCAAGACCCCATCAGCCCTCACCCAAGCCACGAGTAACCCATTGGGTTACTCGTGGCTCGGGACACGGCCCCGCTGGTCGGGGCAAAGGGCCGGTCGTTGGCTCAGGCGAAAATTAGCCGCGGCGCGTCCAGCTGCCACGGGACAGGCCGCCGAACTTGCGCGGGGCCGGCTGGGCGGGTCCGCCACCCGCCGGGCGCTCGGGCTGCCCGGGCGCCTGGTAGGCGTGGGAAGGATTCGGCCGCGGCGCCTGCGGTGCCGCGGCGAGAGTCGGCTGCGACCGTGCCTGCTGCGGGGCCTGCGCGGGTCGGGGCGCGTGGGTCGGGCGCTGGCCGTGACCGGAATGCTGCGGGCCGCCATGGGCGGGACGCTGCTGGTGGCCGCGGTCCTGACGCTGGGGATAGGCCGGCGCGGCGCCTTGGTAACCCATCGCCGGCCGCGGGGCCGCGCCGTAGTTGAAGCCTTCGAGCTTCAACTGCGGCACCTTCTGGCCGATGAAGCGCTCGATGTCGCGGATCTCGCCGGCCTGGTCGGGCGTGGTGAGCGTGAACGCGTCGCCCACGGCGGCCGCCCGGCCGGTACGGCCGATGCGGTGGACGTAGTCCTCGGGGTTGGCCGGGATGTCGTAGTTGATGACGTGCGAAACGCCGGCGACGTCGATGCCGCGGGCGGCGATGTCGGTGGCGACCATCACCTCGTATTTGCCGGACTTGAAGCCCTCGAGCGCCTCGACGCGCTGCGACTGCGAGCGGTTGGCGTGGAGGACGGCGACGGAGTGGTTGGCGGCCTTCAGCTTGCGGGCGATCTTATCGGCGCCGTGCTTGGTGCGGGAGAAGACCAGGCAGCTGTGAAAATCGGTCTTCTCCAGCAGGGCGACGAGCAGGTCGAACTTCAGGCCCATCCCGACGGGATAAAAGGCGTGGGTGACGGACTTGTTGACCGTGCGGGCCACGCCGATCTCGACGCGGGTCGGGTGGCGCAAGGCGAAGCGGGCGACCTCCTCGATCTCCGGCGGCACCGTGGCGGAGAAGAACAGCGTCTGGCGCTCCTTCGGGCACATCCCGATGATCTTCTTCACGTCCTTGACGAAGCCCATGTCGAGCATGCGGTCGACCTCGTCGAGGATAAGGATCTGCAGGCCGTTGAGGCGGAGCGTGCCCTCGTTGAGAAAATCCATCAGGCGGCCTGGCGTGGCGACCACGATGTCGGTGCCGGCCTGGATCTCGCTGCGCTGGCGGCCGTAGCCGACGCCGCCGTGGACGACGGTGGCGCGGATGTCCGTAAAGCGGCCGAAATCGCGGAAGGCGGTCTCCACCTGGGCGGCGAGCTCGCGGGTCGGCTCGAGCACGAGCACCCGCGGACCGCGCGGCTGGTGCTTATCGAGGCGGGCGAGGACGGGGAGGGCAAAGGCGGCGGTCTTGCCGGTGCCGGTCTGGGCGGACGCGATGAGGTCACCGCCCGTGAGGACGACCGGGATGGCGCGCAACTGGATCGGCGTCGGATCGACGTAACCCATCGCTTTGACACCATTGATCAGGGAGGCCGGCAGGCCGAGCTTGGAAAAAGGCATAGCGGGTCATTACCCCGTTTATTGCCGGGCAAAGCGAGGCTAAAGCGGCCTTTCCCGCAGATACCGAACGGCGGGTGCGCATTAGCATCGTAGGTAGGGCGAATCCTCCGGATGAGCCGGTGCCGCGAACGGCTCATCCGGAGGATTCGCCCTACCCATTGCAACCCAAGGGTCACTTCTGCAGGCCAGACTCAATTCTGCAGGGTCCCGGAGGAATAAGCTCTATTTTTTCAGGAGAGAGAGGCATCCTGTCTTGATGGAAAAACGTCCGTTCAGTGAACTCGGCCTCTCGCCGGAAATTTTGAAGGCTGTCGACAAGATGGGTTTCGAGGAAGCCTCGCCCATCCAGACCGCTGTCATTCCGTTCGGCATGGCGGGGCGCGACGTGGTGGGGCAGTCCGCCACGGGCTCGGGCAAGACGGCCGCGTTTGCCATCCCGGCCATCGAAAAGGTCGATCCGCGCCTGCGCAAGGTGCAGGTGTTGGTGCTCTGCCCGACCCGCGAGTTGGCGGTGCAGGTTTCCGAGGAGTTTGGGAAGCTGGCTTTCTTCAAGAAGGGCGTGATGGAAGTGCCGATCTACGGCGGCCAGTCCTATGAGCGACAGTTCCGCGCGCTGGCCGCCGGCGCGCAGGTTGTCATCGGCACGCCCGGGCGCGTCATGGACCACATGGAGCGCGGCACGCTGCAGCTCGACGCGCTCAAGGTCGTCGTCCTCGACGAGGCCGACCGGATGCTCGACATGGGCTTCCGCGACGACATCGAGCACATCCTGAAATCCGTGCCGGAGCAGCGGCAGTGCCTGTTCTTCTCGGCGACGATGCCCCGCGTGATCCAGGAGCTGATCAAGCGCTACACCCGCGACCCCGAGTGGATCCGCATCGAGTCCCTGGCGCAGAACGCGCCGCAGGTGGAGCAGATCTACTTCGAGGTCGACCGCCGCTCGAAGATCGAGCTGCTGACGCGCCTCATCGACCTGCATGACTTCCGCTTCGGCATCGTATTTTGCAGCACCAAGATCATGGTCGATGAGCTGGACGACCACCTGCACGCCCGCGGCTACTCGACGGACCGCCTGCACGGCGACATCACGCAGGCGCAGCGCACGCGCGTGATGGACAAGTTCCGCCGCCGCGGCTTTGAGTTTCTCATCGCCACCGACGTCGCGGCGCGCGGCCTCGATGTCGACGACCTGGAGGTGGTGTTCAACTTCGACCTGCCAAACGACGCCGAGGACTACACGCACCGCATCGGCCGCACGGGCCGCGCGGGCAAGAAGGGCATGGCCTTCACCTTTGTCGCGGGCCGCGAGCTCTACAAGATGCAGAACATGATCCATTATGGCCGGATCAAGATCCGGCGCGAGCGGGTGCCGTCGCTGGACGAGGTCGAGGAGGCGAAGGGCAATGTGTTTTTCGACAAGCTCAGGGCCACGCTCGACGAGAAAAAATTCCGTTCGCACGACCAGATGATCGACCGCCTGCTCGAGCAGGGCTACACCAGCACCGACATCGCGTCGGCGCTCATCCATCTGATGCAGGGCGAGAGTGCCGAGCCGGCGGCCAAGCCCGCGCCCACGGCGAAAGTGCGCGCCGAGCGGGTCGCGGCCAATGAACCGCTGAAGCCGGCGACGCCGCAGAGTGGAGGGTCCGCGCCCGTGCGGACCGCTGCCCCCAGCCCGGCCCGCAGGGACGCGGGCCCTCCGGCAAAGACAGATCAGCCCAAGGAATATTCCGTCAAGCCTGCCGGGTTTGCGCCCTCCGGAGATAAATTTGCCGCCCAGAAGCGGAGTTATGAGCGCAAGCCGCGCACCGGGCGTGAGCCGGGCTTCACGCCCGTCTCGTTCAACATTGGCCGCCAGCATCTCGTGACGCCCGCCGATCTCGTGGGCAAGATTGCCGGCGTGACGCGACTGCCCGCCAACATCGTCGGCGCGATCGACATCCACGAGGACCATACGCACGTCGATGTGGCGACCGAGCACGTGGAGGCGGTCGTGGCCAAGCTCGCCGGCATTCGGGTGAAGAACCAGTCCCTGAAGGTCGCGGTGGTGCCGCCGACGGGCTGAAGCGGCAGAGCCAAGGATTTGTGACTGTATGTTGTGGGCGGGGTGCCCTCACCCCGCAGTCTAGCGCATGCCCCGCGGGGTGGGGGCACCCCGCCCACAGTCAGCTCCGTCATTTCGCAACCGCGCCTTATTTCGCCAGCAGCTTCGCCAGCTGGCGGTCGAGTTCTTCGCCGCGCATGCCCTTGGCCACGATCTTGCCCGTGCCATCGAGCAGGAAAGTGGCGGGGATCGCGTCGATGCCGTATTGGGTGGCGAGCTTGTTCTGCCCGCCCTGGTCGTCGAAATACTGACGCCACGGCATGTTTTTTCCCTTAAGGAAGGTGGTGAGTTTCTCCCGGTCCTGGTCGAGGCTGATGCCGATGATCTCAAAGCCCTGTCCATGATATTTTTCGTAGGCGGCAATCACGTTGGGCAGTTCCGCCACGCAGGGGCCGCACCAGGTCGCCCAAAAGTCGATCAGCACCACCTTACCCCGGTAGGTGGCCAGATCCAGAGGCTGGCCATTGACATCCTTCTCGGCAAAGGTGGGAAATACTTTGCCTACGGCCAACGATGCCTCGGCGGCCTGCTTGGCTTCAAGCGAGGCGACGACCTGATCGATATTGCCCGCAATGGGGCTGGCGGGAAAGTCCACCTTGATCTGCTTGAGGAGGGTGATCGCCTGGGCAGGTTGATCAAAGACTTCGAGGTAGAGGCGGGCTTTCATCACCATGATCATGGCCGCTTCATTGGGTTCGCTCTGGCGATATTGGGCCACCAAGGCGTCAAAGGCCTGCAGTTCGGCCGCCAGGGCCTCGGCACTGCGCTGGCCGGCCTGCAGCTTGGCGCTGATCTTTTCGAACAGTTGCTTGAAGGCGGTCTGGGCCGGCGTGGCGGGGGCCGTCGCCGTCGGGGCGGCCGGGGCGCCCTGCGCCGGTTGGGCGAGAACGCGCGTGAGGGGTGCGAGCGCCAGCAGGGCGGTCAGCAGAGCGGGGAGGAGGCGTGATTTCATATAAGCTGGAAGGGCAGAAAAAAAACGATCCGGGGAAGTTGCGCACGTTTATTCGGGCAGCATTTTTTCCCGGATCATCGGGGTGATGACGTCGGGCGCGACAATTTATTAGGAAAAAACCTGTTGTCCGCCACCCGGAGTCCCGCCTGCTTGACAGGCCGGTGGTGCGACGGTATCTCCAAGACCCGTTGCCCATGGAAGATGCCCTCGATCAGCCGGTGCTGGTTTTGAACCGCCTTTGGCAGGCGGTGAACGTCATTGGGGCCCGCCGGGCCTTCGCCCTGCTGGCCCGCGAGCATGCGCAGGTCGTGCACCAGACGGAGGCCGCCTTTCTCACCTACTCGCTGATGGATTGGATTGATTTTTCGGTCTACAATCCGCCGCGGGAAGCGCTGGAGACCGTGCGGACCGTCAACCGCAGCATCCGGTTGCCGCGGGTGATCCTGCTGACGTACTTCGACAAGCTGCCCTGCAAGGAGCTCAAGCTCACCCGCAACAACGTCTTCGAGCGCGACAAGGACAAGTGCCAGTATTGCGGCCACAATTTTGAGCGGGAGATGCTCAATCTCGACCACGTGATCCCGCGGCATTACGGCGGCAAGACCACCTGGGACAACATTGTCTGCTCCTGCATCAAGTGCAATTCACGCAAGGCCAACCGGCTGCCCCACGAGGCGCACATGCGGCTGATCCGCAAACCGGTGCGGCCGAAGTGGCGGCCGGTCATCTCGCTGGTGCTCGGCAATCACAGCCACGAAAAATGGAAGGACTTCCTGGATGTGGCCTACTGGAACGTCGAACTCGAGGAGTGAGGTGCCTCCACGGGAACCGTTCGCCCGGAAACAATCCAGGCGGTGTTGGCAGAATAGGAAACAGCGGCTTTCTCCGCTGTAGGAGGGGCTTTATGCCCCGATTCTGTCGGTGCGATCCAACCCCATCGGGGCATAAAGCCCCTCCTACAGTTTGGGCAAACACGCCCTAGCGGTAGTCATCCCGCACCGGGGTGAACACATCGATGACGCGGGCCGTGGTGAGGACTTTCGCCCCGTGGCTGACGCCACCGGGTATCAGCACGACCATGCCGGCGCCGAGCACGGCGGTTTCGTGGCCGACGGTGAACTGGAGGCGGCCGCTCAACACATAAGTGATCTGCTCATGGGGGTGGGCGTGCAGCGGCAGGACGGCGTCCGCCGGCAGTTCCACTTCACCGATGGTCAGGCGGTCGAGGTGGGCATAGTGGCCCTGGATGGCGCCACCGAGGATGGCTTTGGCCGGAAGGGTGGCGAGGGTTGCGAAAGTCATGCGGGGGTTATGTTGATGGTTGGGGCCAGCCGGGGCGATCAGTCCGGGTGAAAGTCATTCGGGGCACAAGGGCAGACTGATTCTCATGGTGGTGCCCTGAGGGCCGGTCTGGGCGAGGGTGAGTTCGCCATGGTGATCCTTCATGATGCGCTGGGCAATGGCGAGGCCGAGGCCGGTGCCGCCAACCCGGCCGGAAAGAAAAGACTCGAAGATGCGCGGCTGGATGGACTCGGGAATGCCGCTTCCGGTATCCACGAGGTCCAGTTGAAGGGTGCGGGCTCCCGCGCTGTTGTGCAGGGCCCATTGCAAGGTGAGGGCGCCCCCTTGCGGCATGGCCTGCAGGGCGTTGAGCACGAGGTTAAGTATCACCTGCTGCAGTTGTCCCTTGTTGCCTTCCACCCGCAGTTCGGCGGGCGGGGCGGTGTAGTGGAGTTGCACGTTGGCCTGGCCGAGCTTGGCCCGCAGGAGGACCAGGGTGTCGTCGAGAATCTCCGCGAGTGACCAGTGGGAGTGCAGGGTTGTCGGGGTGCGGCCAAACGAGAGCACGCGCGAGACGATGGTCTCGAGCTGCTCGATTTTTTCCGTGATAACCTGCAGGTCGCGGCGGCGGGGATCGTCCGGGGAGAAATCAGCGCCGAGGGTGCCGTGGAGGAGCTTGATGACGGTGAGGGGATTCCGGATCTCATGGGCAATCTCGGCGGCGAGCAGACCGAGGGTGGTGAGGGTTTCATTTTTCCGCAACACCTCCTCCGAATGGAACACCCGCGCATAGAGCCGGGCGTTCTGCAGGGCGACGGCGGCAAAGCTGGCCAGGGCCGTGAAGAGACGCTTCTCGTCGTCGCTGAACCGGTGCGGCTGGTCGTAGAAGACGGAGAGCACGCCGGCCGGGGCGCCCTCGAGGATGAGCGGTGCGGCGAGGGCGGAGCAGAGCTGGCGGTCGCGAGGCAGGTCGGCGGCTTCGCTGTAACCGGGACCGTCGATCTCCTGGAACTCGGTGGACTTGCCGGACCGCAACACGGCAGCCAGCAGCGAAACGTCGGCCGAGACCGTCTGCTGCTGGAGCGCGAGGCCGGCGGCGGACATATCGCCGTCGGCGGACCAGGCGTGCAGCCGCAATTCGCGTCGTGAACGGTCGTAATCGTGCAGCAGGCACAGGCGGGCGTTGAAGAGGCTGCGGCCGCTTTGGGTGAGGGTCGACATCAGCTCCTCGGGCGCCAGCTGGGTGACCAGGGCATGGCCGAGCTCCACCAGGGTGGTCAGTTGCGTGGAATTGGCGCGCAGGCGCTCCAGTTGCCAAAGGCGGTGCAGCACCGCGCCGGCCTCCACCGCGCAGCGCGCGAGACGCAGCAGGTCGGCCGCGGCAAAGGCCGCGACCTGGTCGGCATCGAGGTTGACCACCCCGATGATGCGGCCCTCCGCCAGCAAGGGTGCCGCCATCTCGCACCGCACGCCGGTCCGGGCGGAAATGTACCGCGGCTCCGCGGCGACATCCGCGACCAGCAGCGGCTTGCCGTGGAGGACAACCCAGCCCGTGACGCCCTGGCCGGGCCGCAGCGCAAACTTGCCGGAGTCGGACGGCAGGCCCTGCTGGACACAAATTTCCAGGCGGCCGCTTTCGGCACTGAGCAGGGAAAGCGAACCGCTGGTCGCGGGGAAGGCGGCCATGAGGGCCGAGAGAATTTCATGCTGGGCGGTCGTCGCATCGCCGGCATGGGCGGCCAGCGAAGCGATGCGATAAAGGATCGCCGAATCTCCCGTCTCTTCAGAACTCATCGGCGGCGAGCTGAACAGGTCTCGGGCGGCTTGGGGAGCGAAATTCGCGCGGTGCCAGAACATTCAGCTTTTGCGCGTAGCATCCGGAACGATGTGGTTTCGGCTGCAACACACGTCCGCCCGTGACGGGAAGCAACAGGCTGTAGGAGGGGCTTTATGCCCCGATCGTATATCCGCGCCCCTCTCCATCGTTCAACATCGCGGCATAAAGCCGCTCCTACAGCTCGGATGATTACGCCGATAACTAGCACTGCATGGTATGATGCCGAAGCAGACTAGCGTATCAGGAGAAGGGAGCAGGAGCGGGGCTGTTGCCGGCACCGGCCCTCGGCGTGTGCGCAGGCGATTGGGGGCAATCGTCCCTGCCTTGTGCTTGCGGACTCCACCTCAGACGCTGGCCGCCGCGACCGGGACCGGGGTGATGATCGCGCGGAGGGCCTCCCGCAGGCTGTGCAGTCTGGCCTGGTCCTCGGGGGCGCCGGGCTTTTCCGGTTCGATGTAAAAGGTGTCGATGGCGATGCTGCGCTCGGTGTTGATGCGCGCGAAGGTGGTGTCGTGGCCGTGGTCGGAGATGGCCTTGACCAGCCGGTAGAGCAGGCCGATCTGGTCGTGGGCCTGGATCTCCACAATGATGCGATTGAGCGAGAGCTCATGGTAGACCTCGACGGTCGGCGGGAAGGTGGCCGGCAATTCCTGGCTGGGCGCGGTGTAGCGCGTGGCCTCGGCGTATTTCTTGGCCTGCGCGGCAATGTCGGGCAGCAGATCCTTGTTGTGCAGCAGCGCCTCATCCACGGTCCGGGCAAAAATCTCCATGGCCGACTTGTTCTGCACCACCCCCCGGCCCGGCTCGACGATGTGGAAGGTGTCGATGGCAATGTGGTCGGAGCGGGTCGTGATCCGGGCGGAGAGGATGCTGAGACCGGCGACGCTGAAGGCCCCGGCCAGCTTGTAGAACAGCCCGGCGCGGTCCCAGGTCACGACGTGCACCGTGGTGTAGCTGCGGTTGAGGTCGTCCTGCCACTCAATGACGGGCCGCAGGGAACCGAGCGAGTCGGCGGTGGAGATGGAATGCAGCAGCCGGTTGACCATCTGGATGTGCAGGGTGATCTCCGGCTCCTCCGTCTGGATGAAATAACGCTCGGGCAGCAGATTGAAGTGCGCCGTGATCTCATCCGGGCTGATGCCGGGGATCGTCTGTTTGATGAGGTTCTGGCGGGTCATTTCCTTGAGTTCGTGGCGGCGGGTGTCGACTTTGTCGCCCAGCGTCAGGCGTTCGAGGGTGGTGTCGAAGAGGGTGCGATGGAGCGAGTCCTTGTAGCCGTTCCACAGGCTGGCGGAGGTGCCGCGGGCGTCGCAAAAGGTGTGCACATAGAGGTACCGCAAATTTTCGGAGTCGCCGACGATCTCGGCAAAGGCGGCTGAAGACTGGGGGTCATCGAGGTCGTGTTTCTGCCAGAACCGTGCCATCACGAGATGATTTTTGATGATAAAATTGACGATCGCCTGGCTGCCGGCGTCGATTTGCAGCCGTTGCAGGACGGGACCGGCAATCGTGACCCCGCTTTCGGCGTGGCCCTGGATCCCCTGGCCCTTGCCGATGTCGTGGAGGAGCAAGATGAGGTAGAGGAGGGTGGGCCGGGCGGTCTGGTGCAGCTCGTCCCGGTATTTCTCCGCGCTGGGCCCGGCGGGGGTGAAAAGCGTGTCGAGCTCTCGGATGGCGCTGAGCGTGTGGATGTCGGCGGTGTAGCGGTGATAAAACTCGTGCTGCACCAGGCAGGTCAGCGGCTTGAACTCCGGCATGAACCGGCCGAGCACCCCGAGTTCGTGCATGAGGGCGAGCGTCGGGTACACCTGGCCGGTCTCCTCGAGCAGGGTCCGGAAGCTGAGGTTGGCCTCGCTGGACTCGATCACGCGCTTGGTGATCAGCTTCAACGAGCCCCGGATCAGGGCGGCGAGATCAACGTCCGGCGTGCAGCCGAGCTGCTGGCAGTGCCGGAAGACCCGGATGAGCCGGGCGGGATCCTCCTTGAAGATATTCTGGTGCTCGGCGGCGAGCTCGCGGCCCCGCAGCAGGAAGCCATCGATGCGCTTGGTGCGTTCCGAGCGGCGGGCCAGCAGGAGGTTCTTGAGCGAGCCGACGAGGCCGGGCTGGACCGCGATGGTCAGGGCCAGGCGCTGTTCGATGATTTTCGAGATGCGGTAGATCGCCTGGGCGTGCCGGTAATAGTCCTGCATGAACGCCTCGACGCGCTCGAGCATGACCGGCTGGGTATAGCCGAGGTTGGCGGCAAGCCGGGGCTGGGTGTCCAGATTGAGCACATCGGTGGCGTGCTTGCTCAGGTAGTGCAGCTCGTGACGCACCCGGAGCAGGAAATTATAGCCGCGCTTGAAATCGCGCAGTTCACCGGGGTGCAGGTAGTGCTGGGCCTCCAGCTCGTCCATGGCGGTGATGCCCAGCCGGACGCGGGCCATCCACAGGGCATTCTGGTAGTCGCGCAGCCCGCCCACGCCATTCTTGATGTCGGGCTCCTGCATGAAAACACTGTCGCCGTGCTGCTGGCGGCGGCTGGCCTGATCGGAGAGGCGGGCGGCGATGTACCCCTTGGGGTTGTCCGTGAGGAAGTGCTGGCGGTAGGTGGTGGCGAAATTTTCGAACAGGGACTCGGAGCCCGCGACGAAGCGGGCTTCCAGCAGGGAGGTCTTGGTCCGGATATCGCGGCCGGCCTCGGCGAAAACCTCGCTCAACGTGCGCGTGGAATGACCGATTTTCAGCCGCAGATCCCACAGGGGATAGAGGAGCTCGTTGGTGATGTGTTCCTGGAACTTGCCCAGATCCTTGGATTTGACGGCGTTGGGATAGAGGAACATCACATCGATGTCGCTCAGGGGATTGAGCTCGCTCCGGCCGTAGCCGCCCAAGGCGATCAGACAGGCCGGTGAGGGGGGCTCGCCATGCTGCCGCTGCCAGGTCTCCAGGGCGCTGGCAAAGAGCGGCTGCAGCAGGCGGTCAATCTTGGCTGCGATGGCCTGCGCCACTTTCAGGCCGGAATCGCCCGCCTGATGTTTGGCGAGGATGCGGTCGCTTTCCGCCGCCAGGTATGCCTTGCAGGCCGCCAAACGCTCGGCCGGCGAGCTGCCCATGGTGAACACGGGCTGGTGGCGGGAGCTACTGGAGGGGCGTCCGGTCATGTTTGGGCTAAGCTGAACAGCGCAAATCGCTCGGGGAAAGCTGGAAATGCGCGGTATGGCCCTGAAACTGCCAAAAAAATATTCTGGTTGACGGGCAAATCGGGAGTCGAATACTCCGCCTCTCTCGCGGGAGTAGCTCAGTTGGTAGAGC
>JBAXWQ010000053.1:0-15420 GCA_037128315.1 Opitutia bacterium
TGCATGATCCTAAATTCCGCAGTCACAACCGATCAATTTGACCACGGATTTCACGTATCTCCACGGATACAGAAATAATTCAGGGAGAAAATCAGGATCAAATCCACTCACCTGCGGGGTGATTATCCGGAATTCTGCATTTGATTGATAATCCGTGTTCATCCGTGAAATCCGTGGTTTCAACTGCGTTTTATTGCATGATCCCATCTGAGTGATGCACCGACCGGGAGCGAACGGTAAAATTCAGATAATACTCCTACAGCTCGAGTGCAACGGGCCGAAGTACAAGGATGTCAGGGCGAATCACAACGATCCATCTCATGGAACGTAGTAATGGTTATGCAACACTCTCCCGCTCTCTCCTCAAAGAGAGGCCTGCATCAAATTGTTCGCATGCTCGCCTTTCTGCTCCTCCAGAACGCCCTGGGGCCGGTAATTTCCAACGCGAATGGGCGGGCCCGGCTGCCGGACCAACTGGATGGCTTCCCCGCCGGGGATCCCCACTCTCACCCCTATCTGAAAATCACCAGCGCGCTGGCCTTGCGTTTCAGGGCCACCCAACCACCCAATCTTTCTCATACCAGCCCACCCGCCGGGGCGTCGCCGCAACCGGGGACGGTAGCGGCAGAACCCATGCAAGCTCCACCCGCACCACCACCCGCGAAGGAAATGAAGCCCGTGGCCCGCGAACCGGCGAGCCTGCCCCCACCTAAATCCGCCGAGCCCAATTACCCTCCGAGCATCCTGCCGGATGATACCCACGCGCCGACTCGACCCGAAGACATCCTGCCCTATTTCCTGATCCCGGGCAGCAACAGTGACGTGACTATTATGGCCCCCAGCATCCTCAACCGCCTCCCCACACCCAGTCAGCTGCCAGCCAGTTCCGCCACTTATCAGCAAAAATGAATTTTCCCCGCCTGACGCTTTCCCGTCCGTGCGCCCTCCTTGCCTTGCTGGTGGGTGCCGTCATGGGCTGCGCCGAGCCCGCGACTCCGGCCCCATCGCCTGAGGCCAAGACCAACCCAGTATTCCCGGCAACGCACCCGGTCCCGGCCCATCTGCCGCCGCTCACTGCCGGCACCGAGTTTCGAACCGTTCCCGGGCCGACAACACCTCCCCTCCCACCGGTAGAGGAATCGGACACGACCGGACCGCGCCACGAGAGCGCTCTGGCTCCGCCTCTCACTTCCGCCCCACCAAGCTCCGCCCACTTCGAGCCATCCCCTAACCTGACGGCCAACGCGACGACCCCGGTAGTCCAGGATCCGATGGCCCCTGCGCCGATGGATCCCGCCGCGCCAGCCGCCCGGACACCGGGGCCAGCCGCAAAAGATGGCGGCCGCCCCACTCGGCCAGTCCGCGCGGCTCCGGGGGCAAACGAGGGACGGGAGGGAATCATCGGCCTGCTGAATCTTGGCCAAAATCTGTCGGAACGCAGCGACTGGGACACCGCCGAAATCACCTACCGCCAGGTTATGGCTTCGCCCAACGCGAACACCAATGACCTGGCCGATGCCCTCATCGGGCTGGCCCGCGTTTATCGCCGGCAGGGATCGCTGACCAAGGCCGCGGCCGTTTACGAACGCTTCCTAAATGATTATCCGGATAGCCAACATAGACCCGACGCCTACCTCGAACTCGGCCGCACGCACCGGGCGCTCGGTGCCTACCAGATGGCATTGGCGCGTTTCTATAGCGTTATCAACTCCACGCTCAAGCTCTCCTCCGAGGGCTTTGGCCATTACCAGCTGTTGGCCAAGACGGCGCAGTTCGAGATCGCCGAAACGCATTTCCAGCAGGGCAATTTTGCCGAGGCCAATAAATTCTTCTCCCGCTTGCGCCTGCTTGATCTGTCTCCCGCCGACCGCGCCCACGCGCACTTCAAGTCGGCCTACGCTCTCTATCTGGGGGCAGACATGGAGGGCGCCGTGACGACCCTGAATGCCTACTTGGGTCAATGGCCGGAAGACGAAAATGTGGCCGAGGCGCGCTACCTGCTGTCACTTTCACTCGGGGCTCTCGGCCGGAAGCAGGAGGCGCTCGATGCCACGCTGCAGTTACTCTCCACCCAGCAGGCAACCGGGGATGCGAAACGCTGGTCCTACTGGCAGCGTAAGACCGGCAACCAGCTCGCCAACGATTTCTTCCAGAATGGGGACACCAACAACGCCCTCGTCATTTATCTGGGGCTGGTGGCACTTTCGGCTGACCCCAGCTGGCAATTGCCCATTACTTATCAGGTCGGATTGTGCTATGAACGCATGCGTCTCACCGATCGGGCCATCGCGGCCTACCAGGGCATTGTGGATCATGCCGCCCCGCCGGCTACCGCCACCAGCCCTTCAGGGCAAACGGGAGGGCCGAACCCGAAACTCTCCCCGGAGCAGGGCAAGCCCGTCAG
The DNA here is from genome assembly GCA_037128315.1 of Opitutia bacterium. Classification (GTDB taxonomy): domain Bacteria; phylum Verrucomicrobiota; class Verrucomicrobiia; order Opitutales; family Opitutaceae; genus Lacunisphaera. The sequence continues at coordinate 2,405 of JBAXWQ010000053.1, forward strand.
TTCCGATTTAATGGAGCTGGCCCGGATGGCCGCCTGGCGCATCGGCCAATTAAACTGGCACGATCAAACCGAGCGCCAGCTAGCAGGCATATTCATCGCCACGCCCCAACCGACAAAGCCCGCCCCTCTGCCAGTCAAGGCAAGCCCGGTCAGCAGCGAGAGCGCGGTGCCACGCCTTAACCTCTGATTCTGTCCATGCCCACCCCCGAAACCCTCCAATGTCATCTCCAGGTATGTGACGAGCTCCACCAGCTCGCCCATGAGGAAAACCGCCAGCTAAAGGAACACCGCCGCGTTCCCGCGCCGGATCTTCTCGAACGGAAGCGCGCCCTGTTGGTCCGACTGGATAATAATCTCCCGGCACTCCGGACCGGGCAAGGCGGCACGACCGCCAGCAGCGAACAACGTCAGCTGATGGACAAGATCCGCCGCCGAATTCTGCAAATTCTTCAATTTGACAAGGAAAACGAACAACTCCTGCTGCGGGTAAGCCTCACCCGTGGACTGGAACCTGCAACCGCTCCGATTCCAGTGCCGTCGCCCGGATTGCTGCAAAAAATCTACGCCCGCACGATGGGGTGAGCGGTCAATAACCCGTCCCCTGATTTTCCGGGGGGATGGGCCATAGCGCCCGAGATCAAACCGGCTCCGCCTTTCCTCCGGCGGAGGTTAATCCAGACTTCCGTAGCAAGCCTGCTGCCGATTTCCAGAAGCTTCCACCCTCTGCACCCGGGCCACCATGATCACAAAGGTTCGCCTCTGCTCGGGGATTTCCCTGCGGGCACCCCTCCCAGTGGAGATTTGATATCAACCGCCCTTAGCTTTTGCTCGAATCCGAAGGTAGGGCGCGGATTCCACTCCGCGCCGGGCACGCGCCGCGGACGACGGCGGGCAGCGGAGTGCCCGCCCTACCTAGCTGCCGCGCAAAGGTGTAAATTCAAAGGGCCATTGGTATAAGCCAGTCAGTTGGCGATTGGGTCCCCCTCTCGAGAGGGCCTCGGCCGTGCGCTCAGCCGAACGGGTGGCGCACAGCGCCGGTGGGGCCGCACTTGACGGAGTAGTGCTAGTATCCAGTAACACCAAATTGTTTGGACTCCTGGCGCTGCGGGAAGGGATTTTTTCACAGAGGACACCGAGTTCCGACCCGGAGTGCGCCGAGCCCATCTCCTAGCCCAATATCTTGCCCGGTCATTCCTCTGTGATCTCTGGGTCTGTGCTCCGGCTTGGCTCAGTGGCCCATCCGAAAAATCACCCGATACAGGCTGCTAGTAGCTGGACTTAAGCCGAAAGAGAAACACGAGCGCATCGTGCCGGGCGGCGGTGCCGCCCGGATGGCTGATAAATTGCAGGTCTGGCTGCAGGCTGATATGGTCGGATAGCTTGACCGAGTAGTTGAGCTCGATAACCCGCTCGAAGTCCAACACCGGGCTGCTGGGATCGGCGAAGTGGATGCCTTCGGAATAGTGGGGGCTGAATTCAGCATGGGTGAGGCCAAGGGAAAGCACATCCGCGGGGCGGCCCGGAATTGGCCCGGTCCAGCCCAGGCCGGTGTCCACGGCCCAACCGATGGCATTGCGATTGGCGGGAGCAATCCCGCCGCGGACGAAGAATTTCACCTGGCCCGCCTGGCCGGATTTACCGGCGAAGGTGTGCTCAAGCGAGGCATAGGCCCCGTAATTCTCGCCGTGCTGCCGCGGCGCCTGCCCCGATATTGCGCTGGGATTGCCGGCCGCATCATCGCGGACATCCTCGAAAGTGGCCGTGTGAAACCAGGTACCGACTTTGTAGCGGGTCGCGTGGCCGGCAGGGCTATACGAGGCCTCGGTGATCAGAAACCAGCCTTGCTCGCCGCCCAATTCAAAGTGCAGTCCATGCGGGTGACGCGTCGGGTCGCCGGTCGGCGAGTCGAAAGTGTCGCCATCATAGAGGCCGAATCGCCAGGCGGCCGTATCGCCCCAACGGTGTTCCAGGCGCAGCCCCAAAGCGGCCACATAGAACGCCGGTCCGGTGTTGACGGTATTGGCCGAGATGAAGGAGGGCCAGCCAAAGGCACTGTTGAAAAAATTGCCGCCCGCTTCGGTCCCGGCGAATTCCTCGTCGGCCAGCAAGGCCCCGGCGCGCAGCGACCAGTCATTACGGCTGGCCTCGAGCCACCAGGAATAGAGCCGCACACTCTCATACCCCTCGAGGTTGCTCGCGGCGAGATAGTCGCCGAGAAAGCGTCCGGACGGGCCTTCGCCGCTGAGGGCCAGAGCGCTGAGGCAACCGGTGTACTGGAGGCCAGCGGTGACCGGCGCAACCGGCTGCCAATCCGCCTGGACCAAGCCCAGGCCGTGAATGGCCTGTCGGTTTTCCGTGCCGCCGACGACGCCAACGCCCGCTTCCACGATCAAATCAAGGCCGACCTTCCACCCCTCATCAGCGGCCGCCAGCCGGGACACTAACGGGGTGAGACCGAGAAGGCTGCAAGCTAGAATTAGCCAAATTATTTTTGCCCGAAGGTTCATCTCTAAACGTCAACTAGTCATTAGCGTCACTCTAACCAGGGCGTGTCTTCAAACCCACCCTACCCGGCGCGGGGTGCGGCCCGTCTTCAGCCTGAATTCCGCAGTCCCACCCGATCAATTTAACCACGGATTTCACGGATCTCCACGGATACAGAAATAATTCAGGGAGAAAATCCGGATCAAATCCACTCACCTGCGGGGTGATTACCCGGAATGTTGCATTGGATTGATCATCCGTGTTCATCCGTGTTCCGAGCGCAGCGACATCAGCCAATCCGTGGTTTCAACTGCGTTTTATAGGTTCAGCGGGGATCCAAACATTTTTAGCCGTTGCCTTGAATCCCCTCGGGAAAAGCTAGCGGGCTTGGTTTCAACGGTAGTACTCATGGGCGGGAGAGGAGGCGGGGGCGGGAACGGGGATGAGGATTACTTGAAAAAGTCCTCGTGACCGTTGGCGGGAACGCTGGGCGCCAAGGCCGCCATCCGCGGATGCACCGCAGCGGCGACCTTGGGCGCGTCGGCGGCGACAGGATGCGCTACGGCCTTGGGCTTGAATGGGCTGCGCGCGACGCTGCGGGCCGGGGTGGACGAGCTTTTCGCCGGGGTGGCGCTTTCGCCTCCGACCATGGCGAGCAGCGTGCCGACCACGGCGGTCAGCTCGACGGACTGCGCGTTGAGCTCCTCGGCGGCGGCGGCTGTTTCCTCGGCCCCCGCGGCGTTGGACTGGGTGACCTTGTCCATCTGCGAGACGGCGATGTTCACCTGCTCGATGCCCTGGGTCTGCTCCTGGGATGCGGTGGCGATCTCCGCCACAAGGGTGTCGACCAGCCGGGCCTTCTCGACGATCTCGGCGAAGTGCTGCGCCACCTTGCCGGAGATCTGCACGCCGTGCTCACTCTTCTGCACGGAATCCTCGATCTTCTCGGCGGTCTCCTTGGCGGCGGCGGCGGAACGCTGCGCGAGCGCGCGGACCTCCTCAGCCACCACGGCAAACCCGGCGCCCTGCTCGCCCGCCCGGGCGGCCTCAACCGCGGCGTTCAGGGCGAGGATGTTGGTTTGAAAGGCGATCTCGTCGATCGACTTAACGATCTTCGCGATGTTGGTGGCGGAGGTCTTGATCGCATCCATCGCCGACTTCATCACCTCCATCTCGGAGGAGCCCGAATCCGCCGCCGCCCGGGTCTGGCTGGACAGCGTCTTGGCCTGGTTGGCGGCCTCGGAGTTGCGCTTGGTCATGCTGGCGATCTCCTCCAGCGAGGAGGACGTTTCCTCCAGGCTGGCCGCCTGCTCGCTCGCCCCCTCGGCCAACGACTGGCTGGAGGAGGAAACCTGGGTCGCGGCAGCGGTGGTTTCCTCCGCGCCGGAGGAAAGGGTGCCGGCAATGGCGTTTAAGCTGTTGTTGATGCCCCGACTGATGATGAAGCCGAGGCCCAAGGCCGCGACGACGCCCACGATCATGGCCGTAAGGCTGATTAACTTGAGAGTGGAAGCTTCGGCCGTCGACGTATGGGTCGTGTCCGCGCCGATGGTTTCGTTGATTTGCACGACTTGATTCAGCAGCTGCTCCGCCGGGGCAAACGTGATCGCGTTCTGCACGAGGGCCTGATGGGTCATTTGCTTGTAGAGCGCTTCGCCCCGGGCGCTGTCGTTGATGGTGGTGTCGTAGGATTGGGAGAGAGCCACGAAGGCCTCATGGTCCGCCTTCCATTTCGCCCACGCCGGCAGGAATTCCTTCCACAGTCGGGCCTCCTCGGGGGTTTGCTCCAGCGGTTCATAAACCTTCAGGGCGGCGTCGATGCGCTGCCAGGCTGCGGCCATGCGATTGTAGCTGGCCTTCCGGTCCGACAGATCACCACTGCGGTCGAGCAGGGCATTTTCCGCTGAATCGACCCCGGTCTGGGCTTCCTTGATGGTCAGCAGCGAGAAAACCGTCAGCAGGTCAACCCGGGAGTAGCTGGCTTGGGGGTTGTCCGATTTGCCGCGGTACAGTTCCACGATCCGGTCCAGCAGGCCCTTCGCCTTGGCAAAGGAATCCGGATTGATCACGAGACCCTGGTTGGCCATCTCGGCGTAGGCTTTGTCGGCCTTGTGCTGGTTCTCGACCGTCTGGTCAAAACCCCGGCTGAAGGAGACGAACGCCAGATGATCTTTTTTCCACGCCTCCCAGGCCGGGACAAATTTTTTCCAGACCGCCGCTTCCTCCGTGGTCTGGGGCAGGGGCTCGTAGACCTTCCACGCCGCGTCGGCGCGCTGCCAGGCGGCGGCGAAGACCGCGTATTTTCCCTGCCGGGCCTTGAGGTCAATCTCCCGGCTGAGCAACGCGTTTTCCGCCGCATCCACGGCGGTCTGGGCTTCGCTCATGATGAGCAGGCTTTGCACGCTGGGCAGGCGGACGATGCCGATTTCCCCGATGGCCTGACCGCTCTTGTTCGCTCCGTAATAGCCGACGAGGCCGAGCACGAGGGTGATTAGCGCCACAGCCACGAAGGCGGCGACGAGTTTCTTGCCAATGGTCCATCGTGCTTTCATGACCTTTGCTCGTGTCGATTATTGGGGAATTATACCAGGCAGGCGCACCGTTGTTTGCGGCGGCAAACCTGGTATTTTTCCGGGCCTTCGCCGGCAGGCCGACGCCTGCCGCTACGGGATGGCTTGGGCGATGGCTTGGACGGCGTCGGCCGTGATCACACGGTCGATGTCGAGGAGGGTTTTCACCTGGCCCTTCACCTTGGCCATGCCGAGGAGAAAGGAGGTGTCGAGTTGGGCGCCGAACTCCGGGGTGGGTTCGATGTCGGCCGCGGTGAGGTTGGTGACCTCCTCGACGGAATCGACAATGAGGCCGATCTGGAGCAAGCCGCCGGCCGGGATCTGGACCTGGACGACGACGATGCAGGTGCGTTCAGTCAGCTCAGCCTTGAGGCCGAACTTGAGGCGCAGATCGACGACGGGGATGACGCGGCCGCGCAGATTGATGACCCCTTTGACATACGCGGGCAACTGCGGGACGGACGTGATTTTCTGATAGCGGATGATCTCGCGAATCTTGATGACGGCGATGCCGTAGGCTTCGTTGTCGAGCAGGAGCGTGAGGTATTTGCCGGGCGCGGCGGCGGGTTTGGTATCAACGGTAGTACTCATGGGCGGGAGAGGAGGCGGTGGCGGGAACGGGGATGAGGATTACTTGAAAAAGTCCTCGTGGCCGTTGGCGGGAACGCTGGGCGCCAAGGCCGCCATCCGCGGATGCACCGCAGCGGCGACCTTGGGCGCGTCGGCGGCGACAGGATGCGCTACGGCCTTGGGCTTGAATGGGCTGCGCGCGACGCTGCGGGCCGGGGTGGACGAGCTTTTCGCCGGGGTGGCGCTTTCGCCTCCGACCATGGCGAGCAGCGTGCCGACCACGGCGGTCAGCTCGACGGACTGCGCGTTGAGCTCCTCGGCGGCGGCGGCTGTTTCCTCGGCCCCCGCGGCGTTGGACTGGGTGACCTTGTCCATCTGCGAGACGGCGATGTTCACCTGCTCGATGCCCTGGGTCTGCTCCTGGGATGCGGTGGCGATCTCCGCCACAAGGGTGTCGACCAGCCGGGCCTTCTCGACGATCTCGGCGAAGTGCTGCGCCACCTTGCCGGAGATCTGCACGCCGTGCTCACTCTTCTGCACGGAATCCTCGATCTTCTCGGCGGTCTCCTTGGCGGCGGCGGCGGAACGCTGCGCGAGCGCGCGGACCTCCTCAGCCACCACGGCAAACCCGGCGCCCTGCTCGCCCGCCCGGGCGGCCTCAACCGCGGCGTTCAGGGCGAGGATGTTGGTTTGAAAGGCGATCTCGTCGATCGACTTAACGATCTTCGCGATGTTGGTGGCGGAGGTCTTGATCGCATCCATCGCCGACTTCATCACCTCCATCTCGGAGGAGCCCGAATCCGCCGCCGCCCGGGTCTGGCTGGACAGCGTCTTGGCCTGGTTGGCGGCCTCGGAGTTGCGCTTGGTCATGCTGGCGATCTCCTCCAGCGAGGAGGACGTTTCCTCCAGGCTGGCCGCCTGCTCGCTCGCCCCCTCGGCCAACGACTGGCTGGAGGAGGAAACCTGGGTCGCCGCAGCGGTGGTTTCCTCCGCGCCGGAGGAAAGGGCATCGGCCACAGCCTTGATGGGACCGGCGATCGATCGCGTCATGGAGATGGCAAGGCCCGCACCGATGACCATAGCGGCAATGACCCCACCGAGCAGTAAATTCGAAGTGGTCGTGAGGGATTGGGCATTTGTCGTAGAGCTTTCGCTGGATTGCGCTAATCCGAGCGCGGCCGTCGCTTGCGCCTCGACAAGGACCGCATTGCCGGCTTCGCCGCGCTTTTTGGCGATCGCATCGCGATCGGCTAAGTTGCCAACCAAGGCCTTCAATGCGGCATGATAAGCGTCGGCTTCTTTTTGACATTCGGCGATCTGCTGCAGATTGACGGCCAGTCTGGTGATGGGACGCATTTCCTCCAACTTGGCCCGGATCGTGTCGAAATTCTTCATGGCGGCATCAAAAATCTTCGGGTCCCGCTCGGCCTGCGCGCGCCAAGCACCGAGGCGAGCCGCATTGCCGGCATCGATGACATCATTCGTCAGATTGATCTTCTGCATTCGCTCCCGGAGTTTTTCCTTGGTCGCATCGGCCTCGGTGTCGGCCTGGAACGCCTTGACCTGATCCTCGAGGAAAGCATAGGAGGTCTTCATGAACGCCCGGGCGGCGATGTCCATCGCGGCACGGTTCCCAGCTATCTCATCATCATTCGCGACGGTCAGCTTGACCTGTTGCTCGTATTCCATGGCATTGGCCTCGGCTTTCTCCGCGGCGGTTTTAAGCTGAGCAAGCGCGGGGTATTTCCCGGCCAGGTCTTTGGCGCCCTGCAGGTGACGCTTCACTTCCTCCAAGTTCTTGAGTCCGCTGGTAAGGTAGGCCTTGTCCTCGGTGAAGCCGTAGCCGCGGATCTCATACATGGTGAGCAGGGCGGCGCGTTCCACGCTACTGGCCACGGCCACTTCGGGGATTTTTTCCACGGCGAGCGTGTCGGCCTCATGGGTGGCACGGTTCATTTTCCAAATGGCAAAACCGCCCAAGAGGGCAGTGATGACGAGTACTAGGCCGAAGCCGAGAGCGAGTTTGGCGGCGAGCTTCATGTTTTTCATTATCGATTTAGAATAACTGGGGGATAGGGTGAACAGTGGGATCAAACATCATCGTGCGTGAGGCAGTAAATCGGCGGCGCCCAGGGAAACTTAAACAATATCTTCTCCCGCCGTGAGCGTGATCCGCTCAGGAACTGGCGACGCCCGCGGGGGAGACTCTAGGCCGTTAACTTTCCAGGGGTTGTGGGTGTAGGGGGAGGGGCTCGCCAGCCCTTCACCGAGTGGAAACAGCGAAGAACCACCGAGGGATTCTACCGATTGACCCGCCCCCCCTGCCCTTCCTGCCCGCGCAAGGCAGCAAGGTGCAGCGCGATAGATTTTTATGTTTCCCGCTTAGCTCAACGGCGGTTCGTGCCGATGATCCCATGTGATATCTACGATGAAAACCCGCATTGGAATACTGACCGGCGGAGGCGACTGCCCCGGCCTAAATGCGGTCATCCGGGCTGTGGTGATCGCTGCCGCCCAGAACGGTTGGACAACCTACGGCTTTCTGGTCGGCTTCGAGGGCCTGCTCAACCCGGTGCGCATCCGTGTGCTCGATCCCGACGACATGGACGGGTTGCTTTTTCTCGGTGGCACCATTCCGGGCACCAGCAACTCCGGGCGTTTTAGCGCCAAAGTGGCCACGGTGAGTCCCGAGCAATCGATCCCGGAATCATCGCTGAGGCCAAGGGCAATTTCGATCGGCTCGGCCTGCGTGCTCTCGTGGTGGTGGGCGGGGAGCCTCACCCCCAGCAAGCAGAATGGAGTACGATTAGCACCGCTTGCCGCATGAGCCGGACCACGCAATCCCACCCCCGAGACCACGGTGACCCCGACGGGGGGTCGCCCGCTCTCGCCGGCATCGAACGATGACGCCCCAATCCACCGCCGCCCCACTGAGCCGGATCAGGATCCTTGTCGTGGAAGATGAGGTCATCATCGCCAATGACCTCTGCCGGCAGTTGCAGGAGCGAGGGTACGATCCCGTGGCGAGCACACGAAGTGGCGAGGAGGCCATCCCGTTGGCGGACAGGCTCCGTCCGGATCTTGTGCTGATGGATGTACAACTGGACGGTGCCATCGACGGCATCACGGCCGCGCGGGTGATTCGCGAGCGATTCGCGCTGCCCGTGGTATTCCTCACCGCATTTTGCGATCGCGCCACGCTCGATCGCGCCAAGGAAGCCGAGCCCTTTGGCTACCTCCTCAAGCCCTTTGATGAGAGAAATCTGGGACCGGTCATCGAGATGGCCTTGGTCATGCACCAAATGGAACGCCGTCTTAGCGTCAGCGAGGCCTATTCCCGGGCCTTCGCCGAGGCGGCGCACGATGCCATCATCATGATGGATGAAACAGGCGCGGTGACCTCTTGGAATCCCGCGGCCACGCGCATGTTTGGTTATACCGCCGCCGAGATGCTCGGGCAGGACCTGCTCCAACTGATCGTGCCGGAGCGTTTTCGGCCGGCGCAGGCGGCGGCCCTCCCCCGCTGGCAGCAAACCGGCGAGGGCGCGGCCATGGGTCAGACGGTGGAGTTGTTCGCCGTCCACCGGAACGGCACCGAATTTCCGATCGAGCTCTCGCTGTCCGGCCTGCAATCGGGCAACCAGCGGTTCGCCGTCGGCATCATCCGTGACATCACCCAGCGCAAACAAACGGAGCGCGCCCTCATCGAGCATCAGACGCTGCTGCAGACTTTGGTGAACAATCTGCCTTTGCGCGTTTATCAAAAGGACGCGGCCGGCCGGAAAATCCTGACCAACCCGGCGGACATGCGCTATCTTGGGGCCACCACCGAGGCGGAAGTCCTGGGCAAGACCGATGCGGATTTTTTCCCGCCGGCGGCCGCCGCCCAAACCCAGGCGGAGGAACAAGCCTTGCTGCAGGCCGGCCAGCCCCAGCTCAATCGGGAGGACAAAGTCCTGCAGGCGGACGGCTCCTGTCACTGGTTCCTGAACTCAAAAGTCCCGCTCTACAATGCCGCCGGGCGGGCGACCGGCCTGGTCGGGATCGGCCTCGACATCACGGCGCGAAAGCGCGCGGAAATGCAGCACGCCGCCCTGCTGGGCCTCGCGGAGGCCACGCATGAAGCCGAGGATCTGCCGACCTTGTTTCGCCGGATCCATGAAATTGTCGGCGAGCTGCTGCCGGCCCGGAATTTTTACGTCGCGCTGCATGAGCCCGGCACCGATCTGCTGAGTTTCCCCTATTTTGTGGACGAACTCGACCCCGTGCCGGTGCCGCGTCCGCCCGGTAACGGCCTCACCGGTTTGGTGCTGCGAACCGGCCAGCCCCTGTTGCTCACCGCCGCCATGATCGAAACCATGCATCACGCGGGTCAAATCTCCCTGATCGGCACATCCCCGCTGGAGTGGCTGGGGGTGCCCTTGATTTCCCCGGAGCGGAACATCGGGGTGCTCGCCGTCCAGATTTACTCCGGCACGAGGCACCTGACCTCGCAGGATCTCCAGCTCCTGACCTTCGTCTCGCATCAAATCGCCGACATTATCGCCCGCAAGCGCACCGAACAGCAAATGCGGCTGCAAAGCGCCGCCCTCGAGTCCGTCGTCAACTCGGTGGTCATCACCGACACCAAGGGCATTATCCAGTGGGTGAACCCGGCGTTTTGTCGTATTACTGGCTTCACGGCCGCGGAGGTGATCGGCCAAAATCCCCGCGTGCTCAGGTCGGGCTGCCAACCCCCGGAGTATTACGCCGAGATGTGGCGCACAGTCGCGTCCGGCGCGAGCTGGCATGGCGAGTTCGTGAACAAGCGCAAGGACGGCACATTCTATACGGAGGAGGTGACCATCACCCCCGTCCGGGATCAAACCGGTGAGATCAGCCACTTCATCGCCATCAAGCAGGACATCACCGCGCTTAAACAAAGCCTGCAGGAACTGCAGGCGGCCCATGCCGAGTTGGGGGAGAAGAATCGCCTCCTGCATGATGCCTTGATCGAGGCCCGCTCGGCGGGGGAGGCCAAGGCCAATTTTCTCGCGACCATGAGTCACGAGATTCGCACCCCCATGAACGGGGTCATTGGCATGGCCAGCCTCCTGCAGGAAACTGCCCCGCTCACCGCGGAGCAGGCGGATTACATCAAGATCATCCTTTCGAGTGGGGACACCCTGCTGACGCTGATCAACGACGTGCTGGATTTCTCAAAAATCGAGTCACAGCATATGGTGTTGGAACAGGTTCCCTTCGACCTCCGCGAGTGCGTGGAGGAAACGCTGCTGACCCTGGGTCCCTTGGCCCGCGAAAAACAGCTGGATCTGATCGTCGCGATCGATCCCGCCGTGCCCCCCGCAATTGTAGGGGACGGCGTGCGGCTGCGACAGGTTATCACCAATCTGGTCGGTAACGCCGTGAAATTCACGCAAAAGGGATCCGTCGTCGTGGAGGTCAAGGCCGAACCGATGGCTGGCGACCGGCACCGGCTCTATTTTCGCATCCAGGATACCGGCATCGGGATTCCGCCGGATAAACTCGACCGGCTGTTCAAACCCTTCATGCAAGTGGACGACTCGACCACCCGCATATATGGTGGCACCGGGCTGGGACTGGTCATCAGCCAGAGGCTGGTTGGCTTCATGGGCGGCACCATCGAGGTCGACACCGAGCCGGGGCGCGGTTCGGTGTTTTTCTTTGATTTCACGGTGCGGGAGGACGTGGCGATCCGGCCGCTCGATCCCGGCCTCCTCCCGCAAGCTTTGGTCGGACGCACCGTGCTGATCGTCGATGATATCGCGGCCAACCGTCGCATTTTCGCCACCCAACTCCAGCGCGCAGGGTGCCGGACCGCGGAGGCGGTTTCCGGAGTCGAAGCGCTCGTCTGGCTGAGGGGGCATGCCTGGCCGGACCTTATTATCACCGACATGCTCATGCCCGGGATGGACGGGCTTGATTTCACGATCAACGTCCGAGCACTAGAAACCGTTAAAGGGCGCTTGTCGCTCGTGCCCGTGATCATGGCCTCTTCCGGTGGCTACCAGTCCAACGACCCGCGGGCCGCACGGGCCGGACTCGCGACCGTGCTATTCAAGCCCATTCGCCAGAAACAGTTCCTCGAGACGGCGGCCTGGGCCTGCGTCTCGCTGCCGACCCCGCGACCCGTCTCGCGGCCTAAATCCGGCCCCCCCGATCTTCAAATGATCGCACCGCAGCATCCGCGCCACATCCTGCTGGTGGAGGATAACGCCGTGAATCGCAAGGTGGCCCTGGCGATACTTCGGCTCCTCGGCTACGATGCCACCATCGCCTGCGATGGCGTGGCGGCGATCGAAGCCTGCCGGACGGGAGCGTTCGATCTTGTGTTTATGGATGTACAGATGCCGGTGCTCAACGGCTTGGACGCCACCCGCGCGATTCGCCAGCTGCCGGGACCCCAGCCACTCATCATCGCCATGACCGCCAATGCCATGCCGGGCGACCGGGAAAATTGCGTCGCCGCCGGCATGGATGACTATCTGGCCAAGCCCATTAACATCGCGGATCTGCAGCGGGCACTCACCGCGACCCGCCAGTTAGGCAGTCCCCCGTTAGCTCACGCTCAGACCCTGGAGCCGGACGCTGCCGGCTGAGCGCCACATCAGCTCGACATCGCCTGCCCGCCAAAAGACAATCAACGGAAATCCCCGTTTATGCCACCCCTCTTGCCCCGGCCCAGGATTCTCATCGTCGAAGACGAAATTGTCGTGGCGCGGGATATCGAATCGCAATTGAACCTGCTGGGCTACGAAACCGTCGGCCGCACGGCCCAAGGAACGCAAGCCGTCCTTCTCGCCCGGGAACTCAGGCCGGATCTAGTGCTGATGGATATCAAACTTGAGGGGGAAATGGACGGCATTGAAGCCGCCAGCAGCATCCACACCGAAGGCATTCCCGTCGTGTTCCTCAGCGCCATGGTTGACGTCGACACCGTCAGCCGGGCCAAGCGGGCGATACCCTTTGGCTATATAATCAAGCCTTTCAGCGGGCGGGAACTGCAACCGGCCATCGAAATGGCGCTCCACCGGCACCAAATTGAGCGCATGCTGGCGCGCTCGGAAGAGCGCATGCGCCTGATTTTTGCGGGCACCCAGAGCGGGATATGGGACCGGGATTTTTGCCTGCGCAGCTGTTTCTTCGCCCCCAGCTGGTGGCAAATGCTCGGTTATGAAGCAGAGGCTTTGCCTGCAACTCCGCAATTCGAACTGGAACTAACGCATCCGGAAGACCGAGACCGCGTCGAGCAGACCTTGACGCAACAGCTGACCTCCTCCACCAGCGTGTACGAGGTGGAGTTCCGCTTGCGGCACAAGGCCGGACATTATGTGCCCGTGCTCGCGCGTGGACTCATTCTCCGGGATGCCA
>JBAXWQ010000054.1:0-15300 GCA_037128315.1 Opitutia bacterium
CAGGCCCCATTCTTCCGCCAGGGCCCGCGCCAGGGCCTCCTCGTCGAGGGCGCCGTCCTGCAGCAAAACGGCCAGCAGGCCGGGGCGGACCGCCGAGGAATCCAACGGCCCGGCCAGCTTGCTCCGGGCCTGCGCCAGACTTTCCGGACGCAACAGCCCGCGGCCGAGGGCGATTTGGATCACTGGGTCGTCGGCGGTGGTCACAGGATGAGCCGGTCCCGCGTCGGCGGGATCAGCGGTTGAGGCTCATGAGGAATTCCGCGTTGGTCTTGGTCTTCTTCAGGCGCTGGATCAGCATGTCCAGGGAGTCGGCGGCCGGCACACCCTGCATGGCGCGGCGCAGCGCATAGACGCGCAGCAGCTCGTCGGGATGGTAAATCAGCTCCTCCTTGCGCGTGCCGCTCTTGTCGATGTTGATCGCGGGAAAAATCCGTTTGTTCACGAGGTCGCGATCGAGGTGCAGCTCCATGTTGCCGGTGCCCTTGAATTCCTCGAAGATGATCTCATCCATGCGGCTGCCGGTGTCGACCAGCGCGGTGCCCAAAATGGTCAGGCTGCCGGCGCCCTCGATGTTGCGCGCGGAGCCGAAGAAGCGCTTGGGTTTCTGCAGGGCGTTGGCCTCGAGGCCGCCCGACATGATCTTGCCGCTGTTGCCGGCGAGGGCGTTGTAGGCCCGGGCCAGGCGCGTGATGGAATCAAGCAGAATGACCACATGGCCGCCGTGCTCGACGATGCGCCGGGCCTTTTCGATCACCATCTCGGCGCAGTGCACGTGGCTCTCGGGCGTCTCGTCAAAGGTCGAGCTGACGACCTCGCCCTTGCAGTGGCGCTTGAAGTCGGTGACTTCCTCCGGGCGCTCATCCACGAGGAGGATGATCAGCTTCACGTCGGGGGAATTGGCGGCGATGGAGTTCGCCATGTTCTGCATCAGGACGGTCTTGCCGGTACGTGGCGGGGCGACGATCAGGCCGCGCTGGCCGAAGCCGATCGGGGTGACGATGTCGACCATGCGCATCGACACGTCCTTGGCTCCTTCCTGTTCAAGCATGATCCGCTTGAGCGGATAATAGGGGGTGAGTTCCTCGAAGGGCGGGACCTTGGACACCTCGGCCGGCGGGGCGCCCATGACCTGCAAAATGCCGACCACGGCCGGACAACGGTCGTTGCCCTGCGGGGCCTGCAGCTGGACCTCGACGGCGTGGCCGCGCTTCAGGCCCAGTTGGCGCACGAAGATTTCCGGCAGATAGGCGTCCTCGGGATAGAGCCGGTAGTTCACATCCTCGTGGACGATGAAACTGCCGCGATCATTCATGTCGATGTACCCGCGGTCGTAGAGCGGATGCTTCTGCTCGGTGGTCGCGAGAAAGATCTGGGTGATGAGCTGCCGGCGGTTGGGCGCGCCCTCAAACTTCACGTCCAGCTTGCGGGCAAAGGCGGTCAGCTGGGCGAGATTCAGGGCGTAGAGCTCGTTGAGCCAGATGGGCTCCGCCTTGCTGCTGGAAATCTCCTCGGCCAGCTTGGCCAGGGCCTCGAGATTCTGGAAACGAGCCGGGTCCGGCAGGTCGCCGTAATGCACCACTTCCTTTGGCGGGGCCGGCTGGGGCGGATACTTGGGCGCCGGCTGGAAATTGGGGTTGCCCCATTTGCCACCACCGCCGCCACCACCACCACCGCGAAAATGTTTTCCTCCGCGGCCCCGGCGGCCGAACTTGCCGCCGCCGTGCGGCTGGAATTGCCCGCCACCACCCGGTCCACCGTTATCGTCGTAGTTTTCCTGACCCTGCTGCGGCAGGTGGCCCGGTTCCCCGGCCGGCGCACTGGGGGCGTCGTTTTGCGGGATGGGTTCCGGCTGGTATGCCGGCACCGAAGGCGGGGGCGGTTCGGGCGCCGCCACCGGCATCGGCGCCGGGACCACCTCGGGCTTGGGCATCGAGGCGGCTTTGGCTGCGGCCGTGGGCTTGCTGGCCCGCGGCACGACTTTCTCCTCCACGATCTTCACGACTTTCTTGGTCGTGCGGTAAAGCCGCGAACGCGCCGGGCGCTTGATTTTGGCCGACTCGCTGCTGGCAGCGTCGGATGAGCTAGAGGATTCCTCGTCGGATTTGGGTGGGACTTCCATGAATGCGGCCGGCGGGCCGGGCGGGTTGAGATTTCAAGAGGCGGGCGGCCAACACCTTCACCTGTTCACGCAAAAAGTCGGGAGTACCGTCATTAAGGAGAACAAAATCCGCCAACTCGCATTTTCGGGCCAGTGGCAGTTGTAGGGCTAAGCGCTGGCGGGCGAGCTCCGGGGCTATCCCCTTCTGCTCCAGCCGCCTCAATTGCAGAGCGGAGTCTGTGGTCACACAAATGGTGAAATCAAACCAATTCTCTAGTCCCTTCTCAAAGAGCAGGGGCACCTCTACGATGAATGCCGTATCCTGGGTGCGATCAAGGAGCTCACTCCAGCGGGCCCGCAGCCGGGGATGCAACAGCGCCTCGAGCCAGGCCAACGCACCTCGGTCGGCAAACACCACCTCCGCCACCCGGTCACGCCGCACCGACCCATCCGGCGCCAGCACCCCCGCCCCCAATCGCTCCCCGATGGCCCGCGCCACGGTCGGATCGGTCAACAGCTCGTCCCGGACCGTTTGGTCAGCATCAAGCCGGCGGTATCCGCAGTCGGCAAACATGGCCGCCGCCGTCGATTTGCCGCACCCCATGCCGCCTGTCAGGCCGACGATCAAATTGGTGGTGCTACCCATTCGTTTCCTCATGAGACAATGGGCTTGCGGCATAGGGGGCAACCCCTATCTGCTTGGGGCGAAATGGTGCCGCCACATACCATCGACACTAAGGATTCAGCCACCGTGGCCCGGATGGTAAAAGAAGTGTTTTGTGGCATCGGCGCTGCGGCCAGCGGCAGCCTGATCGACCGGTTGTTTGCGGATAACGCCGACATGTTTGCCGGCCGCTATCCGGGCTATCAGGGCAGTGACATGAAATATCACAACCCCGAGCACACCATGCAGGCCACCGTCTGCCTGATTCACCTGCTCGAGGGGCGCAACGCCAGCACCGACAAACCGGTGCTCGCCGTGCGCGACTGGGAGCTGGCGTTGATGTCCGTATTGTTGCACGACACCGGCTACCTCAAGGAAGCCGACGATCGCGAGGGCACGGGCGCCAAGTACACCTTCGTGCACGAGCGCCGGAGTTGCGACTTTGCCCGCCAATACCTGCCCCGCATGGGGGTGACCTACACCGAGATCGAGGATATCTGCGCCGCCATCCTCTGCACGGGTCCGCAAAGCAAACTCAGCCAGATCACCTTTCATCGCGAAGAGGCCCGCCTCTACGCCTTCCTGTTGGTGACCGCCGACTATCTGGCCCAGATGAGCGCCCCGGACTACATCCCGAAATTGCCCCACTTGTTTAAGGAATTCCAGGAAGCCTATGATTTTGAGGGCATCGCCCCCGAAAAACGCCTGTACCGCCGGCTCGAGGAGATGCTCGCGATGACCCCGAACTTCTGGGAACGCATCGTAAAGCCCTTGCTGGACTTTGAGGCGGGCGGGGTCCATCGCTATTTGACGACAGCGGGCCAACCCAATCCTTATTTGCACGCGGTCGAGGCCAACATAGCGGAAGTGCGGCGGCTCGTGCAGGCGGGGGCGGGGCGTAGTTAATTCCAGCCCATCTCATCGTCCATGTTAGCGACCATCTGCTCGGCAGCCTTGCTGGGCATTGACGCGGTTCCCGTCCAGGTTGAAGTCAACACGGGCGAAAGCGGCGTGCCCAATCTCATTCTGGTCGGCTTGCCCGACGCCGCGGTCAAGGAATCGGAGGACCGCGTGTTCTCCGCACTCAGCAACTCGGGCCTCCGCATGCCGCGCATGCGCACCACGATCAACCTTGCTCCGGGGGATCTGCGCAAGGAAGGGGCGATTTACGACTTGCCGATCGCCCTGGGTATCCTGGTCGCCACCGGCCAGCTCGCTTGCGAAAATCTCGCCGACTTCCTCATCACCGGGGAACTGAGCCTCTCCGGCGCCACCCGGCCCATCAAGGGCGGACTCGCCATGGCCGTGCTGGCACGGGAACTGGGCCGGAAAGCCATCTTGCTCCCGCCGGGCGCGGCGCAGGAAGCCGCCTTGGTCACGGGCATCGCCGCCTATGAGATCACCTCGCTCGACCAGGCCAGCCGCTTTCTGGGCGGCCAGCTCGCCCTCACCCCCCTGACCGCCGGGCCCATCCGCGATCATCCGGTCCGGCGGCATGACGCCGAGCCTGATTTTGCCGACATCAAGGGCCAGCACGCCGTGCGCCGTGCGGCCGAAGTCGCAGTCGCCGGCGGCCACAATCTCATCATGATCGGCCCGCCCGGCTCCGGAAAATCGATGATCGCGAAACGCATCCCCGGCATCATGCCGGAGCCGACCCTGGACGAGTATCTCGACATCCTCCGGATTCACTCGGCCGCCGGTCAGGCCATCCCGGGCGGCGGCCCCGCGCGCCCGCGCCCGGCCCGCGCCCCGCATCACACCATCTCCGATGTCGGCCTGCTCGGCGGCGGCACCATCCCGGGGCCGGGGGAAATTTCGCTCGCGCACCACGGCGTGCTGTTCCTCGACGAGCTGCCGGAGTTCAAGCGGTCGGCGCTTGAGGTGCTGCGCCAGCCGCTGGAGGACGGCCAGGTCACCATCTCGCGCAGCGCCGGCAAGATCACCCTGCCCTGCCACTTCATGCTCGTCGCCGCCATGAACCCCTGCCCCTGCGGCTACCTCGGCGATGCCAAGCACGAGTGCCGCTGTTCGCCGGCACAGATCCAGCGCTACCGGGCGCGCATCAGCGGTCCGCTGCTGGACCGCATCGACCTCCACATCGAGGCCCCCGCGCTTTCCATCGCCGAATTGCGCGGCAGCGCGGCCGGCGAAAGCTCCGCCGCCATCCGCGCCCGCGTCGAGACCGCCCGGCAGCGGCAACGCGAGCGCTTCCCCGACGGTCGGATCACCGCCAACGCTCGCCTGTCCCCCGCCCATTTGACGAAATTATGCGCTCTCGACGGCCCGCTGGGGGATCTGCTGCAGCAGGCGATGGAGCAGCTCTCCCTATCCGCCCGCGCCTACGACCGCATCCTCAAGGTCGCCCGGACCATCGCCGATCTCGCCGGGGCCGAGCGCATCGCCTCGCCGCACCTCCTCGAGGCCATCCAGTACCGGAGCCTCGACCGGAATGTGTTCTATTAGCAGAATGCGGCGAAGGCTTGGGCCTCTATCCGCCTCATTCTTCCAATCCAAAGTGTCTGCGGCTCACCGCACCGGGGACAGTGAGCTACGGGCGCCCCATCCTTGACTCCAGGTTCGGCGAACGGCCCCGGGGATATTTTCTCGAATTTTGCTTTTCGTCCTTTGCTGGGGCCGTTTACCTCTACCCATGGAACCCAGCCCATCCCCGCGTGCTGCGCCCGATCTGCGGATCGAAGGCGAGATGGTCCGGCTGGCTTACGCGGACCTTGCGCTGGGTTTGTTCGCGACCTGCCTGGTCGCCGCCGCCATCGCCTGGGTGGTGGCTCCCACGCACGGCGCCGGCCTGGCCTGGGGTTGGGTCGCCGGGATGGTGGGACTGTCCATTGTCCGCTATTTCAACATCCGGAGCTTCAAGTCGCGCCCCCGCACTGATGCGGACGCCGCCGCCTGGGCGGGCTGGTTCATCGCAGGAGCGGTCAGCTCCGGGCTCGGGTGGGGTGCCGCCGGCTGGTTCTTCTACCCCCACCTGCCCCCGACGGCGAGTGCGTTCCTGATCTTCTGCCTGTCCGGCATGACGGCGGGAGCCACGCGCTCGCTCTCCCCCCTGCTCCGCGCGTGCTGGCTGTTCCAGATTTTTGCGCAGCTGCCGCTGGTGACGCAGTTTTTTCTCAGTGGGGAAACCATCCACTACCTGATGGGCGGCCTTTCCATCGTCTACCTGTCCCTGCTCCTGGCCATGGCCCGCAGCTTTCAGCAGACCCTCACCAGCTCGCTGCGCAACGGCTTCGCGCATGCAGACGTGGTCACCACCCTCACCAGCGAGCAGGAACGCACCCAGCAGCTGAATCGCGACCTGCGGGCGGAGAACGAGCGCCGCCAGCGCATCGAGGTGGAATTGCGCGAGGCCCGCGACCGGGCGGAGAACGAGAGCCACGCCAAGAGTGAATTCCTCGCCACCATGAGCCACGAGATCCTCACCCCCATGAACGGCGTCATGGGCATGCTCGAGTTGCTCAAGGGCACGCCCCTCAGCCCGCCCCAGCGCGAGCAGGTGGACACCGCGGCCTCCTCGGCGGAAAGCCTGCTGCGCATGCTCAACGACATCCTGGCTTTCTCCAAGATGGAAACCGGCCAGATGGATCTCGAGGCCACCCCCTTCCTGCCCCAGACCGTGGTCGAGGAGGTCGTCGAGCTGATGCGGCCGCGGGCCAGCGCCAAGTCGGTCGCGCTGCTCCTGCAGGCCGAGAGCACCTCGGATGCGCGGGTCCTGGGTGACGCCACCCGCTTCCGCCAGGTGGTGCTCAATCTCGTCGGCAACGCCATCAAGTTCACCGCCAGGGGTTCGGTGGACCTCACCCTGATCACGTCCCCGGAGCCCGGCCGCAAGCTGCGCATTATCCTGGAGGTGACCGACACGGGTATCGGCCTGAGCGCGGACATGCAGGCCAAACTCTTCGAGCCCTTCAGCCAGGCCGACAGCACCATGAGCCGGCGCCACGGCGGCGCGGGGCTCGGTCTCGCCATTTCCCAAAAGCTCATGCAGCGCATGGGCGGAAAAATCACCGTGCAAAGCCGGCCCGGCCAGGGCTCCCGCTTCACCCTTACCCTCGTCCTGCCGGTGGCCGGCGGCCAGACCAAGGCCGCCCCCCTGGCGCTCGGCACCACCGAAGCCCTGCTCTTCCACGGGAAAATCCTCGTCGTCGAGGACGACCGTGTGAACCAGCGCGTCATCACCCTGATGCTCGACCGCCTCGGCGTGCAATGCCACGTGGTGGAGGATGGCCTCACCGCCCTGGATGTGCTGCGGCAGGGCACCTGGGACCTGGTCTTCATGGATTGCCAGCTGCCCGGCCTCAACGGGTTTGAAACCACCCGCCAGGCCATCACGATGCTCGGGGAGCGGACCCCGCCGATCATCGCCCTGACGGCCAATGTCCGCCCCGAGGATCGCGAAGCCTGCCGCGCGGCGGGCATGGTCGACTTTCTGGCCAAGCCGGTGCGGGTCGACGGCCTGCGCGCCTGCCTGACGAAGTGGCTGGAGCAGGGCGGTTGAGTCATGTGCCTGCGCTACTCGCTGCGGAAACTCGCGCTCGTCGCGTTTCAAGAAGCCCTGTCAGACCGCGCGGCGGTGCTCGCCGCCGAATGGACGCCGCGCTACAATGCGACCCTGTCCGTCCGCATGCCGGTCATCACACAGCAGGCTGGGCCCGCCCTGGAGCTGATGAGCTTCGGCCTCGTGGCGCCCGCCCGACCGCCGGCACAGCGGCCGCTGCTCCTGGGCAACGCCCGCGCCGAAACCCTGCTGGCCAAGCCCAGCTTTCGCACCGCCACCCTCACCCGGCGCTGCCTCGTCCTGGCCGATGGTTTCTACGAATGGGAAAAACAGGGCGCTGCCCGCCTGCCGCACTACTTCACGCTCCAGTCCGGTAAACCTTTTTTCTTCGCCGGACTATGGGAACCCGCCAGTGAGCTGGGGCCTGCGGCCTTCGCGCTTGTGACCACCACGCCCAATGAGCTGCTCCGGCCCATCCATGACCGCATGCCCGTCATGCTGGGACCGAACAGCGGTCCGGCCTGGCTGGGGGACAGTCCCCTGGAGCCATCCCTGCTGACCCGGCTGTGTCGCCCCCTGCCCGCCGCCTTGATGACCCGTCATCGGGTGGACCCCAAAATGAACAACTCCCGCTACGAGGCGCCGGATTGCGTGGCACCGCTCCCAGGCCAGTAACCGGCATCCGCGGCAATTTGTCTCCGGTTGAATCCGCCAATAGTGCCGCGAACGGCCCAGATCGTAGGAGCACCTGCCGCACCGGACCATTAGCGCGCCTTCAGTTTTATTGAGGGTTTTGCGCTATTTGTGGCGAGGCCCCCTTTGCGCTGGACGATCCGCATACCGGCCCTCAAAACCTTGGGCTCGTGGCCACCCATCTGAAGCACGACGCCCGCACCATCGACCAAGCCATCGCGCGCCTCGCTTCCGCCATTGCCGAACGGCACGCCCGCACCCCGCACCTGCTGCTCCTGGGCATCGCCAACGGCGGCATCATCCTCAACCAGCGGCTGGCTGATCGCCTGAAAAAGGCCGGCCTGCGCCCGGGGGTCGGCACCATCGACATCTCGTTTCACCGCGACGACATCGGCCGCAACCCCATCCCCAAGGAATCCACGCCGACCATCATCCCGCATGATGTGAATGGGGCGACCGTCATTTTGGTCGATGATGTGCTCTACTCCGGCCGCACCGTGAAGGCCGCCCTCGCCGAGCTCTTCGACCATGGTCGGCCCCACGCCGTGGAACTGGCGGTGCTGGTGGATCGCGGCGGCCATGTCCTGCCCATCGCCGCCGATTACTGCGGGCTGAAAATCACGGCCACCGCGGAGCAGAAAGTCATCGTCACGCTCGATGCCCAAAAGCCCGCGGCGGACGCGGTGACCCTGCTCGCGAAACCCCGCGCCCCGGTCTAGCGCCCGCCGCCCTCCTGCCACTTTCCCTTTAAACCTAGCCTAGCCCTCAACCCTTTCCCCTCCCGTGCCCTGGCATCGCAAGCATCTGCTCACCATCGAGGAACTCAGCCGCGCCGAGATCGAGCAGGTGCTCGCGACCGCCGGCGCCTTCCGCCGCATTCTCGACCGCAAGGTCAAGAAGGTCCCCGCCCTGCGCGGCAAGACCATCGTCAACCTCTTCCTCGAGCCCAGCACCCGCACGCGCCTCTCGTTTGAGATGGCCGCCAAGCTCCTCAGCGCCGACGTCATCTCCTTCGACGCCGCCGCCTCCAGCACCACCAAGGGCGAAACCCTGCGCGACACCGCCCAGAACATCCAGGCGCTGAACGCCGACATGATCGTGCTGCGCCATTCCGCCAGCGGCTCGCCCCTCTACCTCAGCCGCGTCCTCGACATTCCCGTCGTCAATGCCGGCGATGGCGCCCACGAGCACCCGACGCAGGCCCTGCTCGACGTGTTCACCATGCGGGAAAAGCTCGGCGACCTGAAGGGCCGCAAGGTGGTCATTTTGGGCGACATCCTGTTCAGCCGCGTGGCGCGCTCCAACATCCACGCCCTGACCAAGCTCGGGGCCGATGTCACCATCGTCGGCCCGTCCACCCTCGTGCCGCACTGGTTCGAATCCCTCGGGGTCAGCGTCTCGCACAACCTCCGCACCGCGCTCGCCGATGCCGATGTCGTCATGCTCCTCCGCATCCAGCACGAGCGCCAGGGCGTCAGCCACTTCCCGTCCCTCGGCGAATACACCAGCATGTTCGGCCTCAACTACACCCGCGCCGAGTGGATCAAGCCCGGCGCCATCATCATGCACCCCGGCCCGATCAACCGCGGCGTGGAGATCGACAGCGACATCGCCGACTCGCCGCGCAGCGTGATTTTGCAGCAGGTCACCAACGGCATCGCCGTCCGCATGGCCGCCCTCTACCTCTGCGCTGGCGGCCAGCCGGAAGCGGTCAACGTGCCGTTGACCTGAAGTAACAAGGATCAAGTGCCAAGTAACAAGAAGCCAACGCCCTGCCTTCCGCATCTTCCCTGATACTTGCCACTTGTTACTTGATACTTTTCTTCCGCAGCCCGCTCAAGTAATCCGCCAGTTGCCACTCCCACACCCTCTCCGATGTCAGCAATCCATATCAATAACGGCCGCGTCATCGACCCCGCCAGCAAGCGGGATCAGGTGGGCGACGTCTTCATCGTCGACGGCAAGTTCGTCGCCTCGCTCACCCCCGCCCAGCGGAAAAAGGCCAAGAAAATCGATGCCCGCGGCCTCGTCGTGTGCCCCGGCCTCGTCGACATCCACGTGCATTTCCGCGAGCCCGGCCAGACGCACAAGGAAACCATCCTCACCGGCTCCATGGCCGCCGCCGCCGGGGGCTTCACCTCCGTGGTGTGCATGCCCAACACCTCCCCGCCCGTGGACAACACCGGCACGGTCGAGCTCATCAAGAATGTCGCCCGGCAAGCCGCTGTCCACGTCTACGCCACCGGCTGCATCACCGTCGGCATGAAGGGCCAGCAGCTGGCCCCGCACGGCTCGCTGAAGAAGGCTGGGGTCGTGGCCATCACTGACGACGGACTCTGCGTCCAGTCCAACGAGCTCATGCACCGCGCGGTCGAGTACGCGAAGATGTTCGACCTGACCATCCTCGACCACTGTCAGGACGAATCCATGACCGACAAGGCCGTTATGAATGAGGGTGTCGTTTCGACCCGCCTCGGCCTCAAGGGCTGGCCGCACGCGGCGGAGGACATCATTGTCGCCCGCAACATCATTCTCTCCCGCTACACCGGCGCCCACATCCACATGCAGCACATCAGCTCGGCCCACTCGGTTGACCTGATGCGCCAGGCCAAGCGGGACGGCATCAACGTCACCGCCGAGGCCACGCCGCACCATATCGCCTTCACCGAGGACGCCCTCGGCACCTACGACACCCACTTCAAGATGAACCCGCCGTTGCGCACCGAGGCGGACCGCCGGGCGATCATCGCCGGCCTGAAGGACGGCACGCTCGACTGCATCGGCACCGACCACGCCCCGCACGCCCCAGAGGAAAAGGACCGCGAATTCGATTACGCGCCCAATGGCATCATCGGTCTGGAGACCGCCCTGCCCGTGTGCCTTGATGTGCTGGTCCGGCAGAACAAATTCAAGCTGCCCTTCGTCATCGATTTGATGACCCGCAAGGCCGCGAACATCCTGAAACTTCCCGCGGGCACGCTCGTTGCCGGCGCGGTCGCTGACGTCTGCATCTTCGATCCCGCCGAGACCTGGGTCTACAACACCTACGGGGCCTTCAGTAAATCCATCAACTCCCCTTGGGACAAACAAGCGCTCACCGGCCGCGTAAAGACCACCATCGTCGCCGGCCAAGTCGTCTTTGCCAACGGCAAGATGGCCTGAGTTTATGCCGTCACAACCACAAGCAATCTAGGGACAGGTCAAAAATGGTGGGGGACCACTCTATCATCATTCTGGAAGGAAAAATCTGGCTTATGGAGCCAGAGTGGTCGACAGCGGCCCAAGGCGCTGCTGGGAGTTTGGCCTGATCAAGTCAGTGGGCGTGGCTGTCCCAGTCCACTATTTGTACTCAGCATCGTCCATGGCCGAAATCCGAATTCCAGCACCATATCCCTTTGGCCGGCCAATGATACTGAAAACACCATTTAACCAAGGGCGCAGCGCCGCAAACCCCGTAGCGTAGCTAGGTCGCCCCAATCGGTGAATGCGGGGAGTAAATGCGGTGTGGTTCGCTCCCTTCGGCCAGTGCGATACCGATACCGGGCCAAGTGGATGGCGATAAATGCCTGACTCCCCAGCGCCGCTCCATCACTGAAATAACGCACTCGACAGCGCAGCACGTCGGCAAGCGGCAATTTGCCTCCGTCACGCAATACTCGTTGGAAATCCTCATAAGTGATGGCGTGCTTGTGCTCACGAACTTGTGCACCTTGGCCGAAGAGTAGTTGTCGGTAGGTGGGTTGGGCATCGTTCCAATCTGTCAATCCGGTTACTACCATGATGCCGCGACGTGCTTGTTCACTGCCCGCGACGGCTTCGGCATAGCCGCAGAAACGCCCGTCCTTGGGATCCGGGGTCAGACCGGCTCGGACCAGATTCAAGTCGATGTAGGCGGCCATGATCCGGAGGGCATCGCCCTGCGGCTCAACCAGAACACTCTTGAAGCGCTCGCACCAGAGGGTGCCGATGCGTCCGTGGCTTTGGTTGAACCAGATTGAGAATCGCTGCTTCACGAGTTTCATGTACTGGGAGACATCGCCCATGAGTGACAATTGACGCCGGCGCCACCCCACCGCCTCGGACCCGTTGCTCGCCAGTTGGGACCGGATGACGGACAAGCGGGCGACCTGGTAGCGGGTCGGCTTGGGGTAGAGCAGTTGGTAGCGCCGAAGCAGTTCGTCATCCGGGACAACCGTCTGGCGTGGCACTTTGACGAGCACATGAAAGTGATTGCTCAGGATGGCATAGGTCAGCACCTCGATACCGCAGTACTCTGCCACCAGCCAGAGCTGCCGGCGGAGTACCTCCCGGGCAGTATCGTCGAATAGGCGCTCCTTGTTCACCACCCGTGTCATGCAGTGATACACCGCCTGGTCGGTTGCCGGGTCCACTTTGATGCGCGGTTGCCTCATGCCATCGACAGGCTCGGCCGGCGCGCCCGGCTCACCAATCACCATCTTTACGTAAACTGATGTATTTTTGACCTGTCCCTATTAATCTGTGCACCTTGGGTTCCGTATCTTGTGCTTGATCGTTTGCTGTGCCCCATCCTCTCTGAGACATGACACGCTTCCGGCACTGCCATTTCCGTGTGCTCACTTTTTGCCTCGTCGCCTGCAGTCTTTCGTCAGCGACAGCGCAAATCGATCCCGCCCGGCCCGGCCCGCTCACCGCCCGGCAGCTCATCGACCGGCTCACCACCAACCTCAACGGCTACTGGCCCGACACCGGCAATGACGGCCTCAAGGATGGTGACCCGGCCACGCCCGTCACGGGAGTCGCCGTGACGATGATGTCGACTATGGATGTGCTGCAGCGCGCCGCGAAGGCCGGGGCAAATTTCATCATCACCCACGAGCCGACCTTCTACTCGGGCAATGACAGCCTCACTACACTGGAAAAAGAACAGGATGCCGTCACCGCCGAGAAGCGGGCCTTCATCCGCGATCATCACCTCGTCGTCTTCCGCATCCACGATCACTGGCACTTCCCGTTGCGCGTGCCGGACCCGGTCGTCACGGGTGTTTTCAAGGTGCTGGACTGGGCAAAATATCAGCCGGACCGGAACCTGCCGATCGTCGTGCTGCCCGCCACCACGGTGGGAGCCCTGGCCGCGGATATCACCCGCCGGATGGGCATCCGCGCGGCGCGCGTCGTGGGAGACCCGGCGATGCCGGTGACCAAGGTTGGCTTCGTGCCCGGCTCCCCCGGGGCCGATATGCCCCGCTCATTTCTGCAGCGTGAAACCGTCGAGGTGCTCGTCATTGGCGAGGTCCGCGAATGGGAGACCATTGAATACGTCGCCGATGCTGTCAGCCAGGGGCGCCATAAGGCGCTTATCGTGCTGGGCCATGTCCCCTCGGAACAGGCCGGTTCCACCGAACTCGTGCACTGGCTGCAACCGCTCGTGCCGGAGATTCCCGTCCAACAGATCGACACCGCCGAGCCGTTCTGGCGGCCGCAGTGAGGGATAGTGCCGTCGATGTCGGCGGGCGCCCTCACTCCGCTCGTCATGCTCTCTTCCTTATTCCATCCTATCGCGACAGTGTGGGCAGGTCGGAGACTCCGTTGTCCACCGCCGTCCGTGCACATTCCCGGCGCGGAGTGGAATCCACGCCCTCCCTTCAGATAGAAGTAAAAGCTAGGTTCTATCGGCATATTGCCCGGTCTTTCAGGTTGGTTTTTCGCCTCCGGTCGCCATGCATGTACGCCTCTGAATGCCGACCGATCCCCTGCAGTTAATCCTCGCCGCCTTTGAGCTGACCCTGTTGCTGGCCGGCCTGTGGTTTTTCTTGCGCCTGGTCGCCCAGCCCACCGTGCGCTCGCAGTGGCTGGCTCCGCGCCCGCTGCCGCCCTGGCCCGTCACCATCCCGGAATTCGCCATCTTTGTCTTTCTCATGCTGGCCTGCGGCTCAATCCTCCAGATCACTGGCCATGAATTGCTGAAGGGCGTTCTCGCCCACGCCACGGACCGCGACGGATTGCTGCTGTGCCTCAATGGCTTTGGCTTTGATGGCGGCGGGCTGCTCGGCTGGCTGCTCTTTCGCTCGATGCGCCGGGGCTGGTATGCGGACTATGGCACCGAACCGCCGCCGGTTCCGTCGGCGCCACGCCTGCCCTGGAGCCGGATCGGCCTGACGGCCGGCTACACCCTGCTGGCGGCCCTGCCGGTCATCATCATTTTCAACCTCGGCTGGACGCAGGTCATCCGCTGGCTCGGGCTGCCGGAAGACCAGCAGGACCTCATTGCGATCTTTGCCAACACCAAGTCACCGCTGGTCATCGCCGGCATGCTGACCGTCGCCTGTGTGCTCGCCCCGCTCTACGAGGAACTGCTGTTCCGCGCGGGACTCTATCGCTTCTGCCGGCAGCGACTGGGCCGGGCCAGCGCCCTCCTTATCAGCGGCCTGCTGTTTGGCGCCGTCCACGCAAACTGGGCCAGCCTGGTCCCGCTCGCCGTCCTCGGAGTGGTTCTGGCCCTGGTCTACGAAGCCACCGGGGATATCCGCGTACCGATCGTGACCCACGCCTTGTTTAACCTGAACACCGTGCTCATCGTGCTCTCGGGCCTGCCGCAGTGACCATGACCCCCTTCACTTCCACCCGTCGCCAGTCTGTCCTCGCGCACGGGGAGCGCCGGCTCATCACCGCCATCCGCCGCTGGCTGGGCCCGGCTTCCCCCCCGGCGCCGTTTGGCATCGGCGACGACTGTGCCGTGCTGCCGGCGTCGCGCCACGCCCAGCTCGTCACGACTGATCCGGTCATCTACGGCCAGCATTTCGACGCCACGGTGCCGCCGCGCGCCGTGGGCGCCAAGCTCCTGAAGCGCAACCTCAGCGACATCGCCGCGATGGGAGGCCGGCCCACCACCGCCGTCGTGTCACTCGCCTTGGCGCCGCAAACCAGCGTGCGCTGGCTCGGCGATTTTTACCGCGGACTGGCGGCCTGCGCCCGGCGGCACCGGGTCAAGATCGTCGGCGGCGACATCACCCAGGGGCCGGCCGGATTCTTCGGCGCCTTCCTCACCCTGCATGGTGCCGCCACCGGCCGGCGGGTCGTGACGCGCAGCGGCGCCAAACCCGGCGACCGCATTTATGTGACCGGCACCCTGGGCGGCAGCCGGCTCGGCCACCACCATCGTTTCACGCCGCGCCTGACCGAGGGCGCGTGGCTCGCCGGTCGCCGCGAGGTGCGCGCCATGATGGATGTGAGCGACGGCCTGGCGAAGGATCTCGGCGCCCTCACGCCAAGCGGCCTGACTCCCGCACTCGGCGCCACCACCGTGCCCATCAGCGCGGCCGCCCGGCGGTGGGCCGCCACCACCAG
>JBAXWQ010000055.1:0-15276 GCA_037128315.1 Opitutia bacterium
CTTCGGATCGCGGCCCATCCGGGCCGTACCCATTTCATGAATCCCGCGGCCGAAGGTGTAGCCGCTATCGTGACCCTCCACATTTTTTGCGCCGGCCGCGCTTAACATTTCAGCCGCTTCGTTTACCATGTCGGGCCGCATCTGGCGTTCGTTGGCTTTGAGTTCGCAATCGAACGCGAAAATCGGGAGCCCCCAGGCATCATGGCTGCTGCGATCGAGATACATCCGGTTGGTGTGATCGGGAAGGATTTCACCAAAGCCGGTCATGCCAATTTTCCACGGGCCTGGTTCGGTCAGCGCGGCTTTGAGTTCCGCGCCAATGCCTAATTCAGCAATTTCGCGCTCCCAGCCGAGGCGGCCGGCTGATCCTTGGTAACCGAAGCCCCGTCGATAATCGCGACGGTCTTTTAATAAGTTTTGAAAACGGGGAATATAAAAACCGTTTGGGCGCCGCCCAAAAATATATTTGTCATCGAAGCCTTCCATCGTGCCGGAGGCGCCGGCGCGAAAGTGGTGGTCCATCACATTGTGGCCTAACTCCCCGCTGGTGCTGCCAAGTCCATCCGGCCAGGTCTCCGTGGCCGAGTTCATCAAAATGGCCGTGGAATGAAAAGTGGAGGCGCAGAGAAAGATGAGGCGCGCCTTAAACTCACGAACTTGCTTGGTCTCGGCATCGATGATTTCGACGCCCGTTGCTTGGCGAGCATCGCGGTCGTACAGCAATTTTGTGACGATCGAAAACGGCCGCAGCGTGAGGTTGCCGGTTTTTACTGCGGCGGGCAGGGTGGAAGACTGCGTGCTGAAGTAGGCGCCGAAGGGACAGCCTTGCCAGCATTTGTCGCGATACTGGCAGTTAACACGATCAGCGTGGGGGACCGTTAAATTGGCGACGCGGCCAATGATGAGCCGGCGTTGGTCGGCGTAGTGCGTCTTGATGCGCTGGGCAACTTCCCGCTCCACGCAGTTGAGTTCCATGGGGGGCAAGAATTGACCATCGGGTAATTGCGGCAGTCCCTCGAGGGATCCACTAATCCCAGCGTAGCGCTCTACGTGATCGTACCACGGCGCCATTTCGGCGTAGCGCAGCGGCCAATCGACTGCGATCCCCTCCTGGAGGTTGGCCGCAAAATCGAGGTCGCTCCAGCGGTAGCTTTGCCGTCCCCACAAAAGTGAGCGGCCCCCGACGTGATAGCCCCGAAACCAGTCAAAGGGTTTATCTTCACGATAGGGGCAGGTGGTTTCATCGGCCCAGTAATTAACATTCGATTCATTGAGAATGTAATCGCGGCGCAGAACGGGATGGGCTTCGCGTAGTGCTAACGAGCTTTTGCCTCGGTGCGGCAGTTCCCAAGGGGCTTTGAGGGCGCTCGGATAATCTTTGATGTGCTCAATATTGCGGCCGCGCTCGAGGAGCAAAACCTTGAGGCCTTTTTCAGTCAGTTCCTTGGCGGCCCAGCCGCCGCTGATGCCAGAGCCAACCACGATCGCATCATAAGTTTGAGTAGGCATAAATAATGAACTAAACAGGGGGGCGGCAGAGGGGGAGAGACGCAGAATGTTCGTCAATCGGTTAAACAAAGAGCAACCAGAAACCCTCTCGGCGCATGGAGATTGGTTAGCGACGAGATGAGTTTGCTGCCCGCTACATAGGAGCGAGGCGGGGCTCGCTGGAAGAGTAGTCCCACGCTTTAGGCCGGCTCTTTTGTGGGCTGAGCCGGGCGCGTGCCAGTAAGTTTGGACTTCCCCGCGCCGTGCTCCCTGCTCCATGCTCCGCCGCATTAGTCTGGGCCTATAGCTCAATGGTTAGAGCAGAGGACTCATAATCCTTTGGTTCTCGGTTCAAGTCCGAGTGGGCCCACCACTTTTCATATGGTCCGGAGTTATACCTTTCCTTTAAACTTCAATCCGGTGGGGCATGAATAATTTGATGATCCACGCGCCATCCAGTCAGCTGTCGGGCTTGTTGGCCGCCGGCCAATATGGCGTGGTCATAGACGCGATCAACGGGAGGAATTTCGGCCAAGCCGAGGATTTCGCCGAGGGGATGGAGCCCAAGGTCTTTTCATTCGAGGCTCGGACGCAGTTCATCGAGACCCGCGAGGTCATCGACCTCATGGGCGCGGAAGGCTATCGGCCGGCGCGCCTCGGCGACCTCCTGCGCTACCGGATCAGGCATCCGGGAGACAAAATGATTCCGAAGCTCGTCGCGCTCGATGCCGTATTCAAGTCCGGCGACCGGGAGGCAGCCGTCTGCCTCTATGGCAAGATGAGCCTTGGCGTGGTCGACCTCCTCGGGGTGCTGCGCGACGACGATTGGTACCCGGACACCCGGTTCCTGGGCGTCCGCCTTCCTCCGGGCATAGCCTATCAGCCGTCGGCCATCGACCTCCGGCTGCTGTGATCCTCCGGCGCGCGGCCGTTTTCCCCGGCCGGAAGGCTGGCGCACAATTCAGGATTCCGTCACGTCATCCTCGCTCAGAGGTCTTGAATAGTCGCCCTGAATAGCCGGTATCATTTCGATAGTCGCTGGGACCGCACTCTCGTTCACGACCGTCGATGGAAAGTATCGCCGATCCTCGGGGATAGCCAAGCGATCCGGGCCGGTGCTTGATTCCGAAATGTGATCTCGGCCCATGACGGGTTCCTTTTACCAAGCAGGCGAAAAACCAGTCCAAGGGAACCGCGGCCAACTCGTGGTTCCGATCACGGCATTTCTTGGTTCCATCGACACCCCTCACCGGATCGCGGCACAAACATCTCGCACGTGGCCGCGCAGCCAGCGATGCGCTGGATCGGCATCCAGCCGGGGATGCCAGAGCAGTGAAACCGTGATTTCCGGCGTCGGGACCGGCAGGGAAAAGCTATGCAGGCCGGCGCGCAATACTCCGGTGTGTTTTTCGGGCACACTGGCTATCAGGTCGGAGCCGCGCGCCAGGGCCAGTGCGGCCGGAAAGCCGCCGACGATCGCGACAATGTTTCGTTCCAGCCCGAGTGACGCCAAGGCGGCATCGATCGGCCCCCGGTCCAGCCCCTGCCGCGAGACCGAGATGTGCCGGCCGGCCGCATAACGGGCGGGCGTGATTTTGCCCTTAGCCAGCGGGTGCCCTTGGCGCACGACGCCGATGAACCGGTCACGAAACAAGGCCTGCGCCCGCACCTCCGGTCCCATCGTCTTGCCCACCACGCCGGTTTCCAGGTCGACGAGCCCCTCGCGCAGGAGCGTGCTATCCTTGTCCGCCTTTGCCACGAAGCGCAGCCGCACGCCGGGGGCGGCCGCGCTGACGCGGGCGATGAGTTCCGCCCCGAAGTTTTCGGCAAAGCCATCGGTGGTCCGCAGGGTGAAGGTCCGGACGAGCTGCTGGAGATCGAGCTTCCCGACGGGGCGCAGCGCAGCTTCTCCGTCCTGCACGAGCTGGCTGACCTGCTCACGGAGTTCGAGCGCCCGGGGCGTGGGGACCAGACCGCGTCCCGCCCGAACCAGGAGCGGATCCCCCATCGTCTCCCGCAGGCGCGCCAAGGCCCGGCTCATCGCCGACGGGCTGAGTCGCAACCGCCGGGCCGCCCGCGCCACGCTTCCTTCCGCGAGCAGGACATCCAGGGTGACAAGCAAGTTGAGATCGGGCCTCGACATCAATCGACCATGGCACACGTGAGGTGGCGTCAAAAGCACGAATACAGTGCAAACGGCGCGCCTTCCGCCTGGACGGGCCCGCTGCTAAGCTGGGTAATGTCAAAGACAGTCATTGCAGAACGGGCCGAAGTCATCGCCCAAAGGATGAAAGGTCCCTCGTCGGTCCGGTGGGCCCTGGCCAGCCTTTCGCTCTCCATGCTGCTGTCCTCGCTCGACACCAGCATCGCCAACGTCGCCTTGCCGACCTTGGCCAAGGCCTTCACCGCCTCCTTCCAGGGAGTCCAGTGGGTCATCCTCGCCTACCTCCTCGTTATCACCACCCTGATTGTCAGCGTCGGGCGGCTTGGTGATATTATTGGCCGCCGCCGGCTGCTCCTGGGCGGGATCTTCCTGTTCACGGCCGCATCGGTCCTGTGCGGATTTGCGCCTACGCTCTGGCTGCTGATTGCCGCCCGGGCAGCACAGGGCCTCGGCGGGGCTATCATGATGGCGCTCACGATGGCGCTGGTCGGGGAGACGGTGCCGAAGGAAAAGACCGGCAGCGCCATGGGCCTGCTCGGGACCATGTCAGCAGTGGGTACCGCGCTGGGGCCCTCGCTCGGCGGGTTCCTAATCGCCGGGCTCGGTTGGAGGTCAATTTTCCTCGTCAACCTGCCATTGGGCATCCTGACCTTTCTTCTCGCGCAACGCCATCTGCCCATTGATCGCCGCGAGCCGAAGAACGGGGAGACCGGCTTCGACAAGCTGGGCACCGTGCTGCTGGCCCTGACGCTCGCGGCCTATGCCCTCGCCGTGACGATGGGAGACGGCCATTTCGGTTGGCTCAACGTGGCGCTTTTGCTGGGTGCAGCCTTCGGTATCGTAATCTTCGTGTTCGCCGAGGGGCGGGCAGCCTCGCCACTGATCCGCTTGGCTATGTTCCGCGATCCGGTACTGAGTGCGAGCCTCGCCACCAGCGTGTTGGTCACGACGGTTGTGACCACGACGCTGGTGGTCGGACCGTTCTATCTCTCACTCGCGCTTGGGCTCGATGCCGCCCGGGTCGGACTCGTGCTCTCGGTCGGTCCGCTGGTCGCCGCCCTGACGGCGGCGCCTGCCGGTCGTTTGGCGGACCGTTTTGGCGCCCAGCGCATAACCATCAGCGGGCTGATCGGCATGGCGGCTGGTTCCTTGATTTTGTCCCTGATGCCGGTGACGGCCGGCATTTTAGGCTACGTTGTCCCCATCGTGGTTATCACCGCTGGTTACGGACTGTTTCAGACCGCCAACAACACCGCCATCATGAGCGATATCCGTCCGGAACAGCGGGGCGTCGTTTCCGGCTTGCTCAACCTGTCGCGCAATCTCGGGCGCATCACCGGGGCATCCGTCATGGGTGCGGTGTTCGCCTTTGCCGCGTCGACGACCGACATCACCACGGCGCAACCCGAGTCCGTGGCCACCGGCATGCGGGTCACCTTCGCGGTCGCGGCCATTCTAATCGTCGCGGCACTCAGTATTGCAGGTGGTAGCCGAATCCTCAACGCGAGGGTACTCCCCGGGAAGCTGTGCTCGGGATCGCACTCATAGTCCCTCATGTGTCCCCAAGTAAAAATCTACAGCGCCCTATGGCGGGCCACTGGCCAAATAACTCCGGCCAGTCGGTTCGGCGGGAATAATTACGAACTTATGGGGACTTCGTTTGCCGACTCGGCACCCGGAAAAATGCGTCCAGGAGGGATTGCCCGATCTGGTCGACCTGGCGTTCGTCGAGTCCAAAACTGGCAAAGTGCCCATCGGAATACATCCGGGCAAAGCCGTAGACGAGCGCTCGCCCGGCGAGGTGAAAGTATTTGATTTCGACCCCCGCGAGCAGGCCCTGCTGTTGGGCCTCTCCCAATAGGCGGATGCCTTCTGCCTGAATCTGCTGGCTCTGCCGGCGCCAAGCCGCGGACGCATCCGAGTCAATAAGGCTCCGATCGGAGATGACCTTAAAATGGTAAGGATGCAAAACGGCCCAGCGAATCCAAGCCTCGCCAATGGCGCGGAAACGCAGAAGCGGGTTTTTATCGGCCGCTTTTTTCAACGAGGCCGCCACTTCCTCTTGGAGCCGAAGCATGGCCTCTTCCGCCACCGCGGTCATCAGGGCGGCTCGGTCCGGGAAGTGCCGAAACGGCGCCCCCGAGGAAACCCCGGCCAATTTCGCCACCGCCCGCACTGTGACGTTTTCGGGCCTGACTTTAGCGATCAACTTCAGGGTCGTATCGATCAACACCTGCCGGAGATTTCCATGGTGGTAACTGTCCTTGGCGGAACGTGACTTTGCGGGTCGTGACTTGGTGACGCGTGGCTTGGGAGTGACGGGCATGGGGAGGAGGGGAAAGGAGAATATATGTAAGCGGTGCTTATTTAGGTCGACAAGCACGAATATAGTAAGCATTGCTTACATATGAAGAACAATTCGTCGGCTTCCGGTATGCGGACTCCCGTTACTCAATGGATCATAGTCTGGCGTTCGGTCACCGGCACCGCTCTGGGCGAAGCCGCCGCGCTTTTTGCCGCAGTCTCAATGAAATCGTTCTCACGTAGTTCATTGTTTTTGGCGTTATCTTTAGCGCTGCAGTCCTATGCATACGCCGGTCTCTTACAAGACCACCAGGGGCGCTGGCTCGGTGACATGAAGATCCCGAACGGACCCACGCTGAAAATCGGGGCCGATATATTCGCAAGAGCAGATGGCACCTATTGGGCCAGTGCCTCCAGTCCAGACCAAGACACTTACGATATTCCGGTAAGAAGTATCAAGGAAACCGAGGGCACCCTGGAACTCGATCTCGTCATCGCGACCTTGAAACTCACTTGGGTTGAGGACCGCTTCAATGGCCAGTGGATTCAGGGGCCGGCTCCGCTGTCGCTGACGATGCGTCAGGTGGCGGAATTTCCGAAAAAATCGAGACCTCAGACGCCCAAAGCTCCCTTTCCTTATCGGGACGAGACGCTCGCGATCGCCAGCGCCGACGGTGTCACGCTCGGTGCGACGCTTTCCCTCCCGAGCGGCAACGCCAATCCCAGTGTGGTGGTCTTGGTTCATGGGAGCGGTCCCGGCACCCGCGACGAGGAAATGCTGGGGCATCGGTCCTTCGCGGTGCTGGCCGACTATCTGGCGCGCCGGGGCGTAGCGGTCCTGCGCTACGACAAGCGTGGCATATCCCGTTCCACCGGTGAATATGAGAATCACACGCTCCCACAGTTGGTCGATGATTTGAGTGCCGTCGTCCAGGCACTAAATGCCCGCCAGCAATTTGCCCGCATCGGGCTGATCGGGCACAGCGAGGGCCCCCAAATCGCCGCCGCTGTTGCCGCTCGGCATCCTAAAGACGTGAACTTTGTGGTTTCGCTCGCAGGGACCGGCCTTCCCGGAATTGAAATGATACTGCTCCAGGACCGGGTCTGGGCCAAGGACCACGGAGCGAATCCGGCGGAGGTGGAGCGGTTGATGGTCTATGTGCGGAAGTACTACGAGACGATCGTGAGCAACGCCGATAGTGAGCCCAGAATCACGGCGCTAAAAGCGCTTTATGAGGGGCTTTCGCCCGAGGACAAGAATCTGGTGGAAAAGCATAACATGAACGAAGGCACCCTATCCCTGTCGTGGGCGGCGAAGCCATTCCTGCGGGCATCACTCATGTCCAATCCCCTGATCGACTGGCGTGCAGTGCGATGCCCTGTGTTAGCCTTGAACGGGGGCCTTGATCACCAGGTGCCGGCCAAAGAAAATCTAGCTGGCATTGTCGCCGCATTGCACGCGGGAGGAAATGAAAGGGTGGAATCGGCGGAGTTGCCTTCCCTGAACCATTTATTTCAAACGGCGAAAACCGGCGCCGAGGACGAATACGGCCAGATTGACGAGACCATGGCCCCCGTCGCCCTGGAGCGAGTCGCCCAATTCGTGATCAAGCAGCGCTGAGGGACCGAGGTCCAGAAGCCCAACGGGCATTCCGTTTACCAACCCTCGTTCATTAATCACTACAGCGATAGATGAAGTATTGAACGGCGGAACGCTGTCTCGATTAGCACCGTTCAGGGTTTCCCAAGTAGTCACGATCCTAGGCGGGTTAGGGTTTGGTGGTGATTGGCAGGGGAGGAGAGGGGCGGTGAGAAATAAATGTAAGCAGTGCTTATTTATATCGACAAGCGTGAAAACCGTAAGCACTGCTTACATATGAACTGCAAACCATCCGCTTCCGGGACCCAGACTCCCTTTTCGCAACAGACCCCGGGTTGGGCTTCCGGCTCCGCCGCCCTAAAGTCCATATTCACCCTGGGCCGGAGTGGCCTCGGGCGCGGCGTGCTTGCCGTGTTTCACTCGAAATTGGCCGCCCGGGCGGGAATCCTCCCGGTGATCCTCGGCTCACTGTTGTTGGGTGGTTGCGCCAACATGACGAACCACTCCAGTGGCTTCCTCGGAAGCTACGAGAACCTGAAGCCTGATCCGAAAGACTCGCATCGCCTCGTGTATGAACGGACAGATTGGAAGAAGGCAAACTACACCAGCGTGCTCATTGAACCCGCGGTCGTTCGCCTTACGGCCAACGATCAAAAGAAAGTCACCGCGACGGAAATATCAGAACTGGCTGGTTACAACGATAAGGCCTTGCGGAAAGCGTTCGAGAAAGATTGGAAGATTGTCACTGCCGCCGAGCCCGGGACATTACGAGTCCGCTCCGCAATTACCGGTGTGGATACTTGCAACCCCGTTCTCAACGTGGCCACGGCTCTGATGGGTTGTCCGGTCGACAATGGCGGAGTGAGCATGGAATACGAGGTGCGCGATGCCTCTAACGGCGAACAACTCGTGGCGCTCGCTGGCTATAGCAACTCCACACCGCTGGAGGGACTTTGGGCCTTCACTCGCCTCGGTGAAGCGCACTTCGCCATCGACCACTGGAGCGCTGCGCTGCGCAAGATTGTCCATCCGACCGTAAGAAAAATTGCCGCGAAGTGAACGGACGACGGGTCATCATTTAGCCCGAGACCGCCCGCCTCCCCGCTGTCATCCCTAAAGTCTTATACCGATTTCCAACTATCTTCCTATGAAAACAGCCTGCATCGTCTCCACCGAACCCAAGATTCTCTCTTGGCCCATTCTCTACACTAAGATAGGCTGCCCGTGGTGCGCCGAGGCCCGTGCGGCCCTCGATCGCCACGAGATCCGTTACCAGGAACGGAGCGTGACAGCCGACGCCGCCGCGTTTGCCGACATGCAGCGACTCTCCGGCCAAACGAAAGTGCCGGTTCTCGACTGGTCGGGCGAAATTCTCGCAGACTTCGGTGCCGTAGAGCTCGAATCTTTTCTCGCCGCCATGGTCTACTCCGGAAAGGTGCGGTTATGATCGCCGTCACCGTCGTCCTCGCGCTGCTCGTTGCCCTGGTGTCCTCCGAGGAGTGATCGCCGGACCGCGACCAACGGACACGGTATGGTGATGCCTGCCAAGAGGGCGAAAAATGATCCTCAACATGACTTCGTTTAGAAATACCGACCGGCTTATCCCCGGGGTGCTCATTGCACTCAGTTTCATCCCGATTGTTGCCGGCATATTCCGGGTGGCGGAGCTCGGGCGCGGGGCGGTGATCACCGCCGATAACGCGCGATTTTTTGCCGCGCCATTACTTGTTGGGCTGCACCTCGTAACCTCGGTGGCTTTTTGCCTGTTGGGCGCCTTCCAGTTCGCCCCCGGATTTCGCCAACGCAAACCGAGTTGGCATCGCTTCGCCGGGCGGGTGCTGGTCCCTTGTGGACTGATCGCCGCGCTGACAGGTTTGTGGCTGGCCCAGATCCGTCCACCCGCAAGTTTTATTGGTGCGTTGCCCGCAAGTTTTGACGGTTCGTTCCTTTACATCATCCGCCTGCTGGCGGGTGCGGCGATGGCGTTATCTTTATGCCTCGGCTTAACTGCAGTCCTGCGGCTCGACTTCCCGAGTCATCGAGCGTGGATGATCCGCGGTTACGCGCTCGGACTCGGCGCAGGGACGCAGGTCTTCACCCATCTCCCCTGGTTTCTTTTCCCGAGCATACGGGGCGAGCTGGCTAGGACCCTGTGCATGGGTGCGGGCTGGGCCATCAACATCGCGGTGGCCGAATGGATAATTTCGCGTGACGGTCGGATACAGCCAACCAGCGATCACGAACCATCAATTTCTCAAACAGGGTGACGCTTGGAAGTGCGGCGCGCTCGCTTCAGCGTCGGTACGCACTTTCGCCGCTGGCGAAAGAAGGATCAGTTGGCTCCTTCACCGGGCTGCGCCGCCGAATCAACCATGCCAGATAGGCGGCTGCTGTAATGTCGTAGCTCATGCAGAAGTTCGGCCAGTATGCGGGCATGCCCGAATTCGTGATGATGTGGCCGTGGAAGAAATCAAAGACACCATGCGCAAACAAGCCCGCGACCAGCAGCCACGGGCTGAACTTGAATCCGAGGGCCGAGAGCAGCAGGAATGCGGCGATAAAGAGGGCTTCAAGGAGCAGCGTTTGCGTGGAACCGCTCATTACGGCAAACAATCCATAAAGCGAACCAACGACGGCCAACACCGTTGAATAAAACGCACGTTCGCGGTCGAGGCCAAGGAAGGTGGCATAGAGCGCGACGGCCAGCGCCAGACTAAAGCCGATGAGGAGTGCCATGGTGGTTTGGGGCGAAGTTATCGTGACGCGGGAATTGCGATCCGGGCTCTTTGGCGCTCACAACCAGCGACGCACCTTGGCGCAGTAGGCGGTAAACTCCGCGGCGAACAATGCGGTGAGGGCTTTTTCCTCGGGGCCAATTTGAAACCGGTTCAGATAAAGGACGAAGGTGGGAGCGAGTACAAAGCCGACGGCATTTGCCAGTAATACCGCCCATCCGATCAAGAGGATCAGCGCCCCGAGATACATGGGATTACGGGTCAGTTGATAGACCCCGGAGGTCACGAGGGCGGAGGCAGTTTCGGGGTGCAGCGGGTTGACGGTGGTCTTCGCGATCCGAAACGAGACGACCCCCGCGACCGCAATGCCGACGCCGACCGCGGCCAAGCCCAGTGCGATGGCCTGGCGGGCGGGTACCGGGAAACTCGTCGCGGGGGCAGCCCGCGAACCAAACCACATGAGCACGGCAACAAAAGCCAAGACAACAAGAGGCGGGACTTTCAGTTCGAGAGCGCGCATGGATTATGATCAGGAGGATCAAGCGGGGAGTGGAACTTTGCCACTCACCGTGTGGAGAGTCGTTTCTTATGGGCGAGCGAGACCCGCCTTTTACGCGCCGTCGCAGCGTGCTTAGAAAAGCGGCTGCGATACTGGATGGGGGTGACGCCGAGCTTGCGCAGAAATACCCGCCGCAGGTTTTGCTCCTCGGCATAACCGGTCGCCTCCGCGATGTTTTTCAGCGGCTGGTCGGTCTCCTCCAGTGCGCGGCAGGCGGCCTCGATGCGCACGGCCTCCACCATTTTCGCCGGCGTACGGCCAAAACTCTCGGCATAAACCCGGGCGAACGTGCGGGGAGACATGCCCGCCTTCTCGGCCAAGGCTTCAACCCGAAGGTCGTCGCACAGGTGATCGGCAACCCAGGCATGCAGTTCGTCAAATCGCCCGCCCCCACGAGATTGTGATTCAAGCGATACGCTA
The DNA here is from genome assembly GCA_037128315.1 of Opitutia bacterium. Classification (GTDB taxonomy): domain Bacteria; phylum Verrucomicrobiota; class Verrucomicrobiia; order Opitutales; family Opitutaceae; genus Lacunisphaera. Next base: position 11,271 of record JBAXWQ010000055.1, read on the forward strand.
AACTGGGATTGGCCACCCGCTCGCTTGATGTACACGACCAGTTGCCGGGCGGTATCGATGGCCACCTGGTGACCGAAGTCCTCCTCAATCAGCGCCAAGGCCAGGTCGATGCCGGCAGTGACTCCGGCCGAGGTCCAGATGGGCCCGTCCTTGATGAAAATCTGGTCCGAGTCCATCTGGACGGCCGGATGTCGGGATTTCAGGCGGGCCACCCAGTCCCAGTGGGTCGTGACCCGGCGGCCCTCAAGTTGACCGGCGGCCGCCAGCATGAAAGCGCCGGTGCAGACGGAGCACAGCCGCCGAACCTGTCCCGCCCTTTTGGCGATGAACTTCACCAAGGGTGGCGGCGCATAGTAGGAGTCTCCCTTGCAACCGCCCACGGCGATGAGAGTGTCGATTTCTACGCCGCGGAGAGCCGACAAAGGCACCGTGACTACCGGCAAGCCGGAGTTGCTGGTGACAACTCCACCGGTCGGGCTGGCGACAATCGTTTCATACCAGCCTTCACCGGTTCCAGAACTGCTGCGGCCGGCGGTGGCGAATGCCTGCAAGGGCCCGGCCAGGTCCAGCAGGTTCATCTGTTCGTAGGCGAGCAGAACCAACCGAGGTTTATGTTTGGGATTCATGTGCTAGTTGGGTTGCCGTGATACTTGGAGGAGTGGTTTCGCGGCGGGAAAAGTGCGGGCCCTGCGCCTTTACCGTCTGGAGCATTATGCGGGGCGGGTCCCATAGCGAGTGCGGCCCGACAGAACGGTCCGATGGGCGTCCGGGCCAGCCCATACCTCGGGGCAGGCAGCGTGGGATAACGGCCGCGCGGGAGCTCCCGGACCAAGCGGTTTTGTAGATCGAATTTCATCTGGTTAATAATGGGGGTGTTCGCCGTAGGTTCAGGTAACGCCGTGATCAATCCTCGCTGGAAACGAGGGCGACCAACAGCGCGAGGACGACAGTGACCGCGATCACAACCGCACCTCCGCCGGGGAAATCCTGGCGACGGGAAACGATTCAAGCTTTGGGGTGCTGCGGTCAGCGAAAATTTCGCCCTGATCGTTGGCGATCGGTGTGGCGGCCTGGCCTTGGGCGAGGTTGGCCTGAGCGAATATCCTGATCGCACTTACGCCGATCAGGAAAATGACCAAGACGAGGTGGGGCAGGTTTGGGCTATGACCGGGCTGATTGATGGACGTGTTCATGAGTGGAGGCGTGGGTTGAAGGCCAGAGTATCCATGAAAAAGCGTATGGCGGATATGACATATAACATTCATTTCCTGCCATTCGGCCCGCTTTCGGCGATCTCTGACTGCCCGGCCTTTCGGTCCGCCTCCTTCCGTTTTTCCTCCATATCCTCAATCCAGTCGGAGTTGCGTTCCATGTCGTCCCACTCCTCTGCGGAAAAATCGTCGGCGAACACCCGCAGCCCGTGGTCATCCATTGACTCAAGTAGGCTGGCCGGAATCGGTTCGCTGTTAAATCCAAACTCTGCGTTCTCCTCGGCGTGTATCCGAATGGCTTTGGCCACTAATAGCTTCCGAACTTCTGGTGATAATGGGATGTTTTCATTATACACCCCTACTCGCGAGGCACCTGAATCGAACCCAGTATTTGCGATAAATCGCCGACCTAGGCACCAGCCTTCGCCAAGCTGCATGCTTTGCCTGCTGCCAGTTCACTTCCGCATTTGAGCGCAAGGTCGGTCAACACACATGGGGGTTGTTATAGCCTGTCCCTTTCAAAAACCCGATTCGCGTTCTTCGCGGCTTCGCGTGAGCAGATTGAAACAAGGCTTGGTCTCACGCGAAGCCGCGAAGGTCGCGAAGCAAGACACAGGCTATTTTGGGCCCTGATCATGTGGCTGTAGGAGGGGCTTTATGCCCCGAAATTACAGGTGCGATACAACCCCATCGGGGCATAAAGCCCCTCCTACAGTTTATGCAAATACGCTAGCCATCACGGCAGCGGTCGGTTGGTCAGGATGCATGAGGCGACAGCCGGCAACGCGATGACGGCAGGAGCGACTTGCGCCGTCTCCAGATCGTACCAAGTGCCCGGACCGAGCGGCACGGTTGCGGGCGTTTCATTGAAGTTCATCAGGAACAGCCACTCGCGGCCATCATCAGCGGTGCGCGTCTGGGCCGTGACACCCACGGGGAGCGGCGTGGGGAGCGGCGACACCAGGCCGGCCTCCCGCAGAATGGCTGCCGTAAAATCAGCCAGAAACTCCGGGCTCATCCGGGCCGCGATATGGTAGGCGGCGCCACGGCCCGTGGCCTGCCGGGTCACCGCTGGAGTGCCGGCGTAGAATTCCCCGGCGTAGGTGGCGATCACCTCGGCCGTTTCCGCGTGGATCAGCTCGCACACTTCTTTCGCGGCCCAGGAGCCGGCCAGGCCGAGGCGGTTACCCGGCACCGGTTCCACCGGCACCTGGCGGAATGCGGGGAGTGCATCGTATTCCTCGGCGCGAATGCCGAGCAGCTTCCGAAGGGGTCCGGGAAAGCCGCCGAGAAAGCAGAGGTCGGTCTCGTTGACGTAGCCGGTGAGATAGGTGGTGACGAGTATCCCGCCGTTTTCCACAAAGGCGGTCAGGCGCTCCGCCGTGCCCGGCAGCAGCAGGTGCAGCATGGGGGCGACGATGAGCCGGTAGCGCGAAAAATCCGCCGACTGGCCGGGTACGTCCACGCCCTGGCCCAGCGACCAGAACGGCGTGTAGTGCTCGAGGCAGGTTTCAAAATATTTCTTCTGCTGGTTGATGGGGGACTGCATCTCCTGCAGTGCCCAGCGATTCTGGTAATCATGCAGCACGGCGATCACCGGCCGGGCCCGGCTGCCCAGCAGGGGCTGCATTTTTTGGAACAGCTGACCGAGATCGCGGACGTCGCGGAACACCCGCGTGTCGTTGCCGCCGTCGTGGTTCACGACTGCGCTGTGGAATTTCTCGTTGCTGCCGCGGCTGGCCCGGAACTGGAAATAACACACTCCTTCCGAGCCGCGGGCCACGGCGAGCAGGCTGCTGGTGCGGTGCAGGCCCGGGCGCTTGAGCGGCGACAGGGGGCGCCAATTCACCTGGCTGGGCGTCGTTTCCAGCAGCAGAAACGGCTCGTCCGGTTTCATGGCGCGGAACATGTCGTGCAAAAAAGTCGTCTCGAGCCCGATCTGCCAATGCGGGGTGGCCGCACTCTCCTGCCCGTGCCAGACGGGGTAGCTGTCCCACGAGATGAAATCCACCTCCGGCGCGAGCTCGTGGTAGTCATAGAGATCGTAGTGCCCCATCAGGTTGATCGTCGTCGGGACCGCGGGGGCATGCTGCCGCAACGGTGCCGTCTCCTGGCGGATGAAGGTCGCCACCTGGCGGGTCATGAAGCGCTTCCAATCCAGGCGCAGGCCGTGGATGTATTCATCGATGAGGTCGATCTGTTCCCAAGCGGTGTAGCGGTGGCTCCAGAAGCGCGACCACCAGGCATCGTTGAGGGCATCCAGGGTGACATATTTTTCGCGCAGCCAGTCCCGGAAGGAGGCCTTGCACAGCGGACAGTAACAGTAGCCGCCGTATTCATTGGAGATGTGCCAGCCGAGCAGGGCAGGGTGCCGGCCGTAGCGCTGGGCGAGGCGCGTGTTGATCTGGCCGACTTTTTCGCGATAGACCGGCGAGGTCAGGCAGTGGTTGTGCCGGAAGCCCTGGGGCTCGCGCTGGCCGTTTTCGCCCACGCGCCGGATCTCCGGATATTTCACGGCCATCCAATTCGGCTTCGCCCCGCTGGGCGTGGCGAGCAGCACGCGCTGGCCGCTGGCGTGCAGCCGGTCCATGATCTCATCCATCCAGGCGAATTGATAATCGCCCTCCGCGGGCTCGAGTTCGGTCCACGCGAAGACCCCCAAGGTCGCGGTGTTGAGCTTGGCCTCCGGGAACAAGCGCATGTCGGCGTCCCAAATGCCGGGCACATGCCGCCATTGCTCCGGGTAATAGTCAGCGCCGTGGATGAGGTTTGTCGGTCGGAACCGGGCAAGGGGA
>JBAXWQ010000056.1:0-15252 GCA_037128315.1 Opitutia bacterium
GCCTTCAGGTAAAGCCGCATGATCCGCGCGATCCCGCCTTCATGGAGGAATAGTTCAGGGGCGAGGAGCAGGGCGTTCATGCGCGGAGGGCCTGATGCACGGCATTATGTTCTAGCTCGGCTGCAGTAGCTGCGAGCGCCAGCGAGTAGTTTCCCGTCCACTCGCTGGTGCTCGCGGCTACAAGAATTGACGTGGCGTTCATGAGCTGGCGCGGCGGTTGGCGAACGCAATCAGCACGGCGAGGGTCCACACTCGCGACCAGGCGCGGGTGTCCCTCTGGGATTTGTAGTCGGCCCAGACCTGCGCGGCGGCGACCGGCTCCAGCCAGGGACAGCCGGCCAGCGACGCCGGGGAAAAGGTGTCGTCGAGAAAAGGACGCAGTTCGGCGCGCATCCATTGGCTGAAGGGGAGGGTGAAGCCCTGCTTGCGCCGTTTCCGGATGGCGGCCGGGACAAGATCGGCGGTGGCGTCGGCCAGCGCTTTTTTCTGGAAACGAGAATCGTATTTGAACCAAGCCGGTTGCGGCCACAACCACTCCAGCAGAACGCGGTCAACAAACGGCACCCGCAGCTCGAGCGAGTGGGCCATGCTGAACACGTCGCTGTCGCGCAGCAGCACATCGGCCATGTAGGTGCGCAGTTCCCACGCGCTGATGATTTGAAAGGCATCGGCGCCGACGAGTTCGTAGGCGAAGTCATCAAGCATGGGATGGTTGGGTCCCAGCCGCCGGGCCAGCGCTTGGGTGTCGGGTGACAGGAGCGAGAGGCGCACCGTCTCCGGCAGCACGCGCCGCTGCAGCGAGGACAGTTCGTGGAGGTCGCGGGCATGGGCCAGGAAATCGGCCAGCTTGCGCGCCCGGGCGCTCTGCCTGTTCCGCAAGCGCTCCACGATCGAGCCGCGCAGTCGGCTGGGCAGTTTGCGCCACAGCGGCAGGATGCGATTGAGCCGGGGCAGATCGTGGAAAGAGGGGTATCCGCCAAAAAGCTCGTCTCCGCCCAGTCCGGAGAGGGCCACTGTCACCCCGCCTTGGCGCGCGGTCTGGCTGGCATAATAGGTGTTGATGCCATCGCCGGTGGGCTGGTCGAAACTGGACAAAATGCGGGGCAGATCGGCCGCGACCCGGGCACCGGTGATCACTTCCTCGTGATGCTCCGTGCCAAAGGTCTTCGCCGCCAAGCGGGCGCTGGCCTGTTCGGAAAACGCGGTCTCGCCAAAGACGAGCGAGAAAGTTTTCAGCCGGCTCGCCCCGCTGTTGGTCATCAGGCCGACAATTGCGGTCGAGTCCATGCCGCCGGACAGAAAGGCCCCGACCGGGACATCGGCCACCTGATGGGCCCGGATGGTGTCCTCGAGCTGGTGGCGCAGACCATGGACGAAGTCATGATAGTTGCCTGCAGCCAGCCCGGGATTCGCTGGCGCGGGCAGCTGCCACCAGGCTTCGGTCTTGATCCGTCCACTGGCGTCCACCGTGAGACAGTGTCCGGGCGGAAGGTTGGCGATGCCGCGGTAAATGGTGCGCGGGGCCGGCACGCTGAACCAGGCGAGGTATTCGCCCACGGAGGCGGGGTCGATCTCGCGCGCGAGCAGTCCGCTGGCGTGCAGCGCATTCAGCTCGGAGGCGAAAACCATGCCGGCCTCCGCCAACCGGGCGTAATACAGCGGCTTGATACCGAGGGGATCGCGGGCGGCGAACAGCTTTTGCTCGAGCGCATCCCAAAGCGCGAAGGCAAACATGCCCCGCAGGCGACGGAGACAGGCCGGGCCCTCGAGGACCAAGGCGGCCAACAGTACCTCGGTGTCGCAATGGGTCCGGAAAATCCAGCCACGGTCGGCAAGTCCGGGCCGGAGTTCGCGATGATTATAGATCGCGCCGTTGAAGATGAGGCTGAAGCGTCCATCCGCACTGAGCATCGGCTGATGGCCGTTGGCCGGATCGATGATCGCCAACCGACACATGCCGAGCGTGGCAGGTCCAGCCGAATGCAGGCCACGATCATCCGGCCCGCGGTGCTGCTGTCGCTGGACCATGCGCGATACGGCCGATTCCCGGATCTCGGGATTAAGCCGCGGTGAAACAATGCCCGCTATGCCGCACATGGGGTAAACACACTAGCAACAGCTTCGCCCCGTCGCATCCCACTGTCGGAGGCGGCGAGGCCTGAATGAAGTTCTTCCGCTCGCAAACAATCGCCCTATTCTGGGCAGGATTATTCCACCGCAAACTCTGTCATGTGGCAATGCCGATTTATCCGCAAAGCCTTAAAGGCAAATAGCTTTGCTTATTTCTTCCGATTTGGTCCGCGACGTGAGCAACGCCACGAGATGCAGCCCGAATTCGACGGCGGTGCCCGCGCCACGCGAGGTGGTGATTTTCCCATCCGTGACGACCCGCTCAGCGGCGAGAATTGCCGGCAGTTCGTTCGCCACGGAGAAATGGGCGGTGTAGCGCTTGCCGTTGAGCAGGCCACAATCGTTCAACACCGTCGGGGCGGCGCATATCGCGGCGAGCCAGCGGTCGGCGGCATGGTGCTGGCGGACCAATTCAATCACCCGCGGGTCGGCCCGCAGATTTTTCACCCCGGCGCCGCCGGGAAGAAATACGAGATCAAATATTTTGCCCAGCACGGTGGACAGGGCCGCGTCGCCGTGGACAGTGATCCCGCTGCGGCCGGTCGCATGCCGGTTTTCACTGAGGGTGACGATGGTCACCTCGATCTCGGCCCGACGCATGAGGTCGACGGGCGCGAGGGCTTCAAGTTCTTCGAATCCGTCCGCGAGAATCACCAAGGCTGTGGGCATGATGGGATAATTAACCACTAATCTTCGCTAATGGGACACTAATTTTAGGATGAACCAACCAGGCATTTTTTTGCCACGGATTACACGGATGAGCACGGATGGAGAGATGCGAATCCAATGCCTTTGCCTGAGATCTCCAGACGGTTGGCCACAAAGAGGCACAAGAATGCACAAAAAGATTTATCTGCTGGATGTTTTTTGTGACTTCTCGTGCCTTTTCGTGGCTAAAAACTCCGGCTTGGGATTAGTGAGGCATTAGTGTCCATTAGTGGTTTCAAGGCATGAATTCCCTCCAAGGCAAACGACTCGTTATATTCGGCTGCGGCTACGTCGGCTCGGCGCTGGCGCGGGCGGCTGTGACCGCGGGGGCGCGGGTGGAGGCGTTGACCCGCAATCCGGACAAGGCTGACGCCCTGCGCGCACTGGGTTTGTCGCAGGTGGTGGTGGGAGAATTATCCTCGCCCGACTGGCATGGCCAAATCGCAAGTGGGGTGGATTTCGTGGTCAACTGTGTCAGTGCCGGCGGCGGCATCGACGGCTACCGGCAATCCTATGTCGCAGGGCAACAATCCATCTTGGCCTGGGCCGCAGCGGGCAAAATGCCGGTCGGGACGTATGTCTACACCAGCAGCACGTCGGTCTATCCGCAGGACGGCGGGGTGTTGGTCGATGAAACGGCCCCGGCGGATGGGGCGACTCCGAATGGGTCAATCATCCGTGAGTCGGAAACCATTTTGCAAAAGGCACCAGTTGCAGCCGTCCGGCGCTGGTTTGTTCTGCGCCTGGCGGGCATCTACGGACCGGGCCGGCATCACTTGCTGGACCAGTTGAATGCCGGAACGACCGTACTCAACGGTTCCGGTGAGCACCACCTGAACCTGGCGCATCGCGATGACATCGTGGCGGCCATTCTAGCCTGCCTGGCCGCGCCGGCGGAAGTCGCGAGCGAGATTTTCAACGTGGCCGACCTGAAACAGGCGCGACGTGGCGAGGTCGTCCAGTGGCTGGCTGCCCGGCTCAAGCGCCCGGTGCCGTCTTATGATGGGTCGGCCGGCGTTCGGCGGGGCGGGGTCCCCATGGCCGATCGCCGGATCAGCAGCGCAAAAATCCAGCGAACGCTCGGCTGGCGCCCGCAGTTTCCTGACTACCGCTCGGGATACGACTCAATCCTTGGCGCCACGCAGGCACCCAAGGATTCGACTAAATCAGATCCGACAAAACAGCTGCCGGATGCATAGCTGGACATACCTCTGGGATAACTGTTGGGACAAGCCCCGAGCCACGAGTAACCAATTGGGTTACTCGTGGCTCGGGGCGAGAGTGGCGTCACTTCCTGCGTTAAGGGCCTAATTGGTGATTTTCGGGAAAATTTGCGTGATTAGTGTCGGTTAGTGTCCATTAGTGGTTTCCAACCCAACCCAATCCAACCATGGCCGGCGTAGGCAAACTCCTCAAACAAGCCCAGAAAATGCAAAAGCAGATCGAGTCGATGCAGTCATCGCTCGAGACGCAGGTGATCGACGTGTCGAGTGGCGGCGGGGCCGTGCAGATCAAGATCAACGGCGCCGGCAAGTTCCAGGCGCTGACCCTCGATGCCGAGTTCCTCAAGGAGGACAAGAAACTGATCGAGGAGACCCTTCTCCACGCCGTGCAAGAGGCGGCGCAGAAGGCCAAGGAGAAGAACGACGCCGAGATGCAGCGCATCTCCTCGGCCTTCCAGATGCCGGGCATGTTTTGAGGATTGCGGCGACTTTGATGCCACGCAGAGGACGGATGAATTTTAGCCACGAAAAGGCGCAAAAGATCACAAAAAGAGGGCTCGTCGAAGTTCGATTGTTTTTGTGCATTCTTGTGCTTCTTTGTGGCCAACCTGTATTGGTTTGATCCGTGCTCAGCTGTGAAATCCGTGGTTAACTCCTTTCAACCAACCCCATGACGCCGGCTCTTGAAATTCTCCAAAAGCAGCTCAAGCAGTTGCCCGGCATCGGCTATCGGTCGGCGGAGCGGATTGCCCTGCACCTCCTGGTGGAAAAGCCGGGGCGCCTGCCCGAACTCGTCGCGGCGCTGGAGTCCGCCGCGAAAAATGTCCGGCGCTGCACGCTCTGCGGCAACCTGTCCGAGGAGGAGCTCTGTCCGGTCTGTGCGGACGAAAAGCGCGGGCATGGCCTGGTTTGCGTGGTGGAATACGTTCAGGATCTCGCCGCCATTGAGCGTTCCGGCGCCTATCGTGGACGCTACCATGTCCTGCACGGCAAGCTCTCGCCCATCCGCGGGGTTGCGCCCGAAGACCTGAATTTCGGCGCATTGCTGGAGCGGATCGCGAATGGGGAGGTGGCCGAGCTGATCCTCGCCCTGTCCAATGACGTCGAGGGGGAGGCAACCTGCCATTACCTGCTGGAACGGCTGCCCAAGACCGGCATCAAGGTGACGCGCATCGGCTTCGGTCTGCCGAGCGGGAGCGGGGTGCTGTATGCCGACTCCGTGACGCTAAAAAGCGCCCTGGACGGGCGCCGGGATTATTCGTGATTGCGGCGGGAGCTTTTTCCGCTTCTCGTCGCGGCTGTTCTTTGCGGGCGTAGTATATCGGTATTATGCGTGCTTCCCAAGCATGAGAGGAGGGTTCGACTCCCTCCGCCCGCACCATCCTTCGCCAAGCCTACGGATGGCACGGCCAGCCTTCGCCAAGCCTACGGATGGCACGGCCATCCTTCGCCAAGCCTACGGATGGCACGGCCAGCCTTCGCCCCGTTCGACGGGCTCAGGTCTACGGCTGCCAAGCCAGCCAGGTGCTAAAGCCACACTCTCAGTTCGGTTACTCAATCATCAATCCTGTTTACCCCATGAGCATTCTGAAAAAGTTGGTTTCGGCCGTCGCACTCTTACTCATCATCATGCTTTCCGGTTGTGCAACGTCACAACCAATGATGGCGCCTGTCACTTTGGCGAGGTAAAGGAATAGGGTGGCGTCAAGGGTCCGGCGGTTCAATTCACGGAGGCCGCTCCTCGGTTTTAATGGATCCGGATGATGGGCTGATGTGAAGGAGACAAAATTGGCGCGACCCGAAGGATTCCTTGTCCACTTGGATATCGAACCAGCGTTGGGCGGGTGGGGCATAGAGGCGATAGGTCGCGGTTGAACGCGGGCTGGTCATCATCGGGAGACTGGAAGCAAAGTCATCCTCATGAACGAACTCGAGCCAGCGCCACCCGCGCAGTTCGGGATAGCCGAAGGCGGGGTGCTGATAGCGGTCCCGGAGGGCAAGGCACAGGAGTTGGCCGTCGGCGGCGAAAATTGCCGCACTCATGTTCAAACTTTGGGCTGCCTCAAACTTGTGTTCTACCAGGTGTTCCATGGGATCGGTAATTGAGGGAAGCCGCTTGGTTGATGCTGTCATGGGCGGCGCCCATCTACGGTCGTAGAAACAGCCTTAAATTACGTAGCGACAGGAATTCCCCCGACGGCCAGTCGTTGTGCGCCTATGACCAGACCACCGGGCCGGCGGCCTTTGCTAGGGTGGAAAACAGCTCTATTAATGTGCTTTCCTGTGCGCTGAAATAGGATTTAGTCCCCCTTCGCGGGCAACGAGGGCCGCTTTCAGCCTTTGCCCCGCCAAGTCAGTCCAACCCCCCCAAAGTTAATATCATGAAGACCTATAAAATCCTGTTCGTGGTCGCGGCGCTGATCGGCGCCAGTTATGCCTTCGCCGAAGAAGCCAAAAAAGATGCCGCGGCCGAGCCCCATAAGGGCAAGTGCTGCATGAAGGCAGGCAAAGACGGCAAAGCCTGTGATCACGAGTGCTGCGTCGAAGCCGCCAAGGCCGGCAAGAATTGCGAGAAGTGCGGTGGCACAAATGCCCCGGCTCCGGCCGCTAAAAAGTCATAGTTGACTCTTACCCTTCGCAGGCCGCGTCCTATCCGGGACGCGGCTTTTTTATGCCTCGGCTTGAACCGTCGCTGAGCCCAGCCGCTTGTAGCGGTCCTTGACGCGCCGGGCGATGTCGTCGGGGGCCAGGCCGTAGGCGGCGCGCAGGATTTCCACGTTGCTGCCGTGCTCGACAAATTTGTCCGGCCAGCCGATGCGCTCCACCGGCGTGGGGCAGTCTGCTTCCTGCAGGGCTTCCAACACCGCGCTGCCAAAACCACCGGTGAGCACATGGTCCTCCATCGTGACGATGAGCGGAACCACGGCCGCCTGGCTGAGGAGCAGGGTGCGATCGAGGGGCTTGACGAAGCGCGCGTTGACCACGCCGACGGACAAGCCCTCCTCGTTGGTGAGGCGATCAGCGAGCTTCAGGGCATCCGGCACCATCGAGCCCAAGGCCCAGATCATGATGTTGGAGCCTTCCCGCAAAACTTCCGCCTGGCCGACGACAAGCTGGGCCGGCTGCGCCTTGATGGTCGCACCCGGACCGGCACCGCGCGGATAGCGGATGAAGCCCGGACCGGGCAGGTGCAGGCAGGTGTGCAGCATGTCGACCAACTCGTCCTCATCCTTCGGCTGCATGATCGTGGCATTTGGCACGCAGCGGAGATAGGCGAGGTCAAACAGGCCGTGGTGTGTGGGGCCGTCGTTGGGGGACAGTCCGGCGCGATCCATGCAAAACGTGACCGGCAAATTCTGCAGGGCGACGTCGTGAATGACCTGATCGTAGGCGCGCTGCAGGAAGGTTGAATAAATGGCGCAGACGGGCCGGAAGCCCTTGGTGGCGAGCCCGGCGGCGAAGAGCACGGCGTGTTCCTCGGCGATACCGACGTCGAAGAACTGCCCCGGCACTTCCTTGGCGAGCAGGGACAACCCGGTGCCACTCTGCATGGCGCCGGTGATGCCCAGCACCTGCGGGTCCTGCTGGGCAAAGCGCGTCAGCGCCCGGCCGAAAACATCCTGATAATTCGGCGGCGTGCCCGGCGCGGCCGACACGCTTTCCCCGGTGAGAGGGTCAAAGGGACTTGCGCCATGGAATTTCTCGGGATGCTCGATGGCGGCATCAAGTCCCTTGCCCTTCTTGGTGAGCACGTGGATGAGCACGGGCACATCGCAATGCCGGGCGAACTCCAGGTTCTTGATCAGGGCGTCCAGATTATGGCCGTCGACCGGACCGAGGTAGCGTAGGCCGAATTTTTCGAACAGCGAGGACTCCACAAAAAAGTCCTTCGTTTCCCGCTTCCACTTGATGTAGACCCGGTTCATCTCCACGCCGGCGGGGAAGCTCCGGAAAAAACCCTCCACGTCGTGGTGCAATTTGTTATAGGTCGGGTTCGTGCTGATCTTGTTTAAATAGCGGGAGATGGCCCCGACGTTCTTGGCGATGGACCATTCGTTGTCGTTGAGAATGACGATGAGCCGCTTGGTGGAGCTGACGACGTTGTTGAGCGCCTCGAGGGTGATGCCGCAGGTGAAGGCCGCATCGCCGCACACGGCGACGACGTGTTCGGCGGATCCGCGCAAGTCGCGCGCCGTTGCCATGCCCAGCGCGGCGGAGAGGGCGGTGCCGGCGTGGCCGGCGCCGAAGGCGTCGTGAGGACTCTCGGCGCGATAAAGGAAGCCCGAGGCGCCGCCGCTCTTGCGCAGCCGGTGGAAAAATTCGCCCTGCCGGCCGGTGAGCAGCTTGTGCACATAGCCCTGATGGGCGACGTCGAAGACAAATTGATCCTCCGGCGTGCTGAACACCCGATGGAGCGCAATGGTCAGTTCAACCACCCCCAGATTGGGACCGATGTGACCGCCATTCTTGGATGTCACCGCGATCAGCTCGTTGCGGATTTCCTGGGCGAGTTGCGGCAGCTGTTCAACGGGCAGGGCCTTGACGTCGGCTGGGCCGGTGATGCGGGAAAGAAGGGTAGGCACAGAGGGAGAGTGCTAATCGATGACTCGGCTGCGACGCGACTTATTCCGCGGAGCTGGATGCAAAGGGCTCGAAGGCGGCGGTGCCATCCTTCTGCTTCTTCAATTTTTCAATTTTAAGTTCGGCATCCTTCAGGCGACTTTCACAGATCTTGAGCAACTTGCTGCCCTCCTCATATTTGGCGAGCAATTCGGCCAGCGGCACCTCGCCCTGTTCCATCGAATCAACGATGGCTTCAAGCTTAACCAAGGCCGTTTCGAAGCTGAGTTTGGCAGTTTTGTCGGAATCCACGTCGCCAAGATGCGCTCCGGGATGCTGATTTCAACCAATCTTTGCGCGGGGTGCTAAGCCCAGCGGAGAGGAGGAGTTGGGTGTTTCTTGTAGGTCGGGCTTTATGCCTGACATTCTGCGTTCACCTGTCGGGGATAAACCCCGACCTACACCATCTGCAGCCTGGGGATGAGGGCACCCTGCCCACAATTCCGCGCATTCTTAGTGCTGGCGCGGCTGGCCAAAGCCGTGCTGCATTCACCCATGGATTGGCTACCCCCTGCTGTGGTTTCACTTGTTATGGTGCGTCTCGGCGCCCAGTTGGCGCTTGAGGCCATGAACCGGGCGGAGGCACGCCGGCATGCCGGCCAACGGCCCGCGGCGCTGATCGACGTGATGGATGAGGCCACCTATGCGAAGTCGGTCCAATACACCCTGGCGAAGAGCCGTTTTGCATCGCTGGAATCGGCTTTTGAGGGGGTGGTTCTCCTCGTGGTGCTATTCAGCGGGGCCCTGCCGTGGCTTTGGGTGAAATTTTCCGCCTTCGCGCCGGGTACGGCCTGGACGGGGGCGCTTTTTCTGATCGGCACCATGCTGCTCATGGGTCTGCCCGGTCTGCCGCTGGAATGGTGGGCCCAGTTTCGCCTCGAAGAAAAATTCGGCTTCAACAAAAGCACCCCCGCGCTCTGGGTGATGGACCATATCAAGTCGCTCCTCCTGGGACTGGCGATCGGTTTTCCCCTGATGTGGGCGCTGCTGGCGCTGGTCGGCTGGGTCGGCGCCCAGTGGTGGGTGTGGGGCTTCGGCCTGCTGTTTGCGTTTCAGCTGCTTATGTTCGTGCTCTATCCCAAGCTGATCATGCCGCTGTTCAACAAGCTCACCCCGCTGCCCGAGGGCGAGGCGCGCACCCGGCTGTTGGCCCTGGCTGATCGCACGGGCTTTCTCTGCCAGACCATCGAGGTCATGGATGGCAGCAAGCGCTCGGGGCACTCCAACGCTTTCTTCACCGGTTTCGGCCGCTTCCGCCGGATCGTGCTGTTCGACACCCTCATGGCGCAGCTGGCCCAAGATGAAATCGAGGCCGTGCTCGCCCACGAGATCGGGCACTATAAGCGCGGCCACATCCCGCAGCGGCTCGTCACGATGGCCCTGCTGCAGTTTGCCGCCTTTGCGGCCATTGCGTGGCTGGCCAATGCGCCGTGGTTCAACGCCGCGTTTGGCCTGCCCGCCGGCGTGCTGGCGCCGACCTTTTTGCTGTTCAGCCTGCTGAGCGGTCTGGTGACCTTCTGGTTTTCGCCCCTCAGCCACTGGGTTTCACGCAAGCACGAGTATGAGGCCGATGCCTTCGCCCGGCACGCCATGGGTGGACCGGCGCCCCTGGTCGGCGCGCTGCGCAAGATGTCGCAGAAAAACCTTTCCAACCTCACGCCGCATCCGCTCTACAGCGCCGTGTATTATTCGCATCCGACGCTGGTGGAGCGCGAACGGGCGCTGCAGGGATGATCAAACAGGGTTAGCCACGAAAAACACAAAAATATTCTCGCCGGCCAGCGTCGATCTTCCGCGCGCCTATGGGCGCCCTGTGGGTTTCATTCGCGGTGGCTCTGATAAGTCGATGCCCGTTTCAACTTCGTCCGCAGGTAGCGGCGAGCGCCAGCGAGCCGACGCACCACGACTCGCTGGCGCTCGCCGCTACTTCCGCGGGAGAGGGTCAGGCGGCGGGTGTGCTTGGTCTTGGTCATATGCCGCGGGACTGTGCCTGCGGATTTATTCTCGCTGTCGTATAATCGGAATTTTCGTGGCCATCACGTTTGGTGGTTTGGCTTCGGCCGCCCTGACGGTTGCCACCTACAACGTCGAGAATTACGTCGTGGCCGACCGGATGGTGGACGGCGTCTTCCGCCCGGCCTATCCGAAACCAGAGAAGGAGAAAGCCGCCCTCGTGCAGGCCATCGCTGGATTTCGCCCTGACATCCTCGCGCTGCAGGAGATGGGGCCGCAGAACTATCTCGACGATTTTCAACAGGAACTGAAACGGGCCGGGCAGGATTTTCCCTTCACCGCGCTGGTGGAGGCGGCGGATCCCGACCGGCATGTGGCGGTGTTGTCGAAGGTGCCTTTCAAGGAGGTCCGTCGGCATGCGCGGGTCGGCCTCACTTTGTTTGGTCAGAAGGAGGTCGTGAAACGGGGCGTGCTGGAAGTGGTCTTCGCCACCGCGGCCGGGGACTTTTCGCTGTTTGTCATCCACCTGAAGAGCCGGCGCACCGAGCGAAAAGACGATCCGGCGGGCGTCACCCAGCGCGCGTTGGAAGCCGAGGCGGTGCGCGATCTGGTGCTGTCGCGCTACCCCGACCCGCAGGCAGGCCGATTTCTCGTCTGCGGCGACTGGAACGACAGTCCGGACAGCCGACCGGTGCGCGCCCTGCAGAAGCGCGGGAACACGATGGTGGGCGAACTGCTTCGTGCGACGGATTCGCGCGGGGAGGGCTGGACGCATTATTATCGTCGGGAGGACAGCTACAGCCGCATCGATTATCTGCTCGTTTCTCCGGCGCTGCGTTCGGCGGTGGTGGGTGAAAAAGCCACGATCTGGGACGGACCGGGCGTTGGCAGTGGCAGCGACCACCGGCCGGTGTTCGTGGAGCTTAAGCTTGATCCGTTAAGGTAGCGACAGGCGTCCCTGCCGGTCGAGTTGGGCGAATCCACAGGCACGGACCCGCCTATGCGAAGCTTCGTCGCGGCCAGGGCCTGTGGCTACTGGGCTCAGGCTAGGGTGTGTATTCAAACCTGCCTTGCACGTTATGGCTGGTGGAAAAGCATGCTTCGCCCGACACCCCCCGCCCGGCCGGGCACCCCTCTCCGAGAGGGGAATTAAGGCAACGGCTACAATAGCTTGGGTCCCCTCCGGAGAGGGCCTCGGCCGTGAGCTCGGCCGAACGGGTGGCGCACCGCGCCGGGGTGTGTTGGGTTTGAATACACGCCCTATCGTATCCTCAATCGAGATCCGCTTCCTCGGCTTCGTCGGGATGCTTGGGGCCCGCGTTCGGTTTTAGCTCAGGCAGGGCGGCCGCCGTGAGCTGCTGGTTGAGGGCGGGAAGATCCTTCGCGAAGATATGCTCCCAGAGGGTCATCGCCTCATGGAGTTCATGGGTGAGTTTGTCCGCCGCCTTGGAATGGGCCTCGGTGGGAGTCGCATCGGCGGTGAACAGGGTGCCATACAATTCCGCCGCCTCGTTAACAGTGCCAATCAAGGTGGGGGCGTCCGCCGTTTCGGCGGGTGCGGCACCGGAATCGATCTGTTGCCGGACCCTGGCTTTCAGGTCGGCGATCGCACTGGCCAGACGGGCTGGTGCCGTGGTGATTTCATTGATCTGCTCAACGAGTGATTGGCCGCGGCGGATTGCTTTCGTCGCGTCGTTGATGATAGCGGCCAGCTGGCTCTGGGTGGCGAACTGCTTTTCCCAGCTGGCCGGGCTGCTCTTGACGCGCGGATCCATGCGGAGGGTGAGCGGCTGAGTGGACACATGCCCACCCACCGTGAGTTTCACCTGATATTCGCCCGGCAATGCGGCGGGCCCGAGTGGCAGGCGGGGCGTCCGGTGGCGCACGGCGGCGATGGGATACGTGTGCCGCAGCGAGTCCGGCGCCGTGTGATGCAGGTCCCACACCCAGCGATGAAGTCCGGCGGAGGCGGACAAGGTGGGAGGCAGTTGCGGCCAATAGGGCGGAATCGGCAGTTTGGCCAGATCGGCGGCCGTCACCTCGGGCGCATCCGCGCTGGAATAGCGCCGCACCACCTGGCCCTTGGCATCGAGGATCTCCAGCGCCACGGGCCCGGCGGCGGGCTGCGCCAGGTAATAATTGAGAATCGCGCCATCGGGCGGGTTCTCGCCCGTGGGCTCATCGGGGGGCAGTGGGGTGTCGGTGTTGAGGTTGTCACGCACCCGGATCGCTTCCGTCGGTTTGAACAGGACGGTTGCAGTCGGCGGGACGGCGTCGATTTGCCGCAGCGGTGTGATGTCGTCGAGGATCCAGAAGGAGCGGCCGTGCGTCGCGACAACCAGGTCGCTGCCCTTGACGATCACATCGCGCATGGAGGTAGCGGGCAGGTTCAGCTGCAACGGCTGCCACGCTTCGCCGTCGTTCAGGGAAAACCAGACCGCCTTTTCGGTGGCGGCGAACAGCAGGCCCGGGCGGACCGGGTCGGCGCGCACGGCATTAACCGGCGCCAGACCGAGACCCGCCGTAATGAGCTGCCAGGTTTTGCCGGCGTCGCGGGTGCGGTAGATGTAAGGGGTGAGGTCGTCGATGCGGAAGCGACTGACGGAAATGTAGGCGGTTGCGACATCGAAGCGCGACGCGTCGATCTGCGTGACCTTGCTCCATGGCGTGAGGGCCGGGGGCGTGACATTGTTCCACTGTTTGCCGCCGTCGGTGGTCAGCCAGACAAGGCCGTCGTCGGTGCCGGCCCAGAGGGTGGACAATTGCAATGGCGAGGGAGCGAGGGCGTAGATGACGCCACGCTGTTTTTCCGCGGCGGCGGCCTCCTTGGGCGGGAGCTCGCCGAGGTTGGCGGGAATGTTGGCCTGGGGCCGCGCCAGGTCGGGGCTGATTTGCTGCCAGGAATGTCCCCCGTCCGCCGTCTGGAAGAGAACATTGGCCGCGTAGTAGAGCACCTGGGAATCGACGGGCGAAAACATCAGCGGCTGGGTGCGCACGGCGCGAAATTGCCGGGTGGCGAGCGGCACCGGAGAGACCAACTCGACCTGGCCGGTGTCCCAGTGAAACTTGGTGACCTCAAGCCGGCCGGCGCCGTAGACGAGATTGGAGTCGAGCGGATCGGGCGCAACGTAGCCGTATTCGCTGGCGCCGACCGTCTGCCAGTCGCGGAAGGTGATCGCGCCATTGCGGCCCCGGCTGGCGATGCCGACCGAGCCGCTTTCCTGCTGGCCGCTGTAGACGCGGTAGGGGAAGGCATTGTCCGCCGCCACGTGATAGAGCTGGGCGGTGGGCTGGTTGTACCACGAACTCCAGGTGCGACCGCCGTTCACGGTGACGACGGCGCCCTGATCGGAAACGAGCAAAATGATTTCCGGATGCTGCGGGTTGATCCAGAGATTTTGGTAATCGTCGCCGCCCGGGGCGCCCTTGAAAGCGGACCAGGTCTTGGCGCCGTCCGTCGAGCGCCAGGCCACGACCGTGGCGGTATAGACCACATCGGGGTTTTGCGGATCGACGCGCAGCATGGCCCCGTCGCCGCCGCCGATGGCGAGCGCCGGCCGGGGGTCGCTCGTGGCGAGCTGCCAGTGGTCGCCGGCATCATCCGAGCGGTAAATCGCCGCACTCTGCAGCGTGCCCACCGCCGCATAAATGCGGCGCGGATCACTGGTCGCCACCCCCACGTTGATTTGCGAGACATCCGCCGGAAGGCCCTGCGTGAGCTTGCGCCAGTTCTGGCCGCCGTCGGTGGATTTGAAGAGTCCGCCCTTCGTTCCCTTGTAGTGGTTGCCGCCGTCCCACGGGCCGAGGCGCGTTTCCCAGAGCGTGGCGTACATCACATCGGGATTCACCGGATCGAAGCAGACATCCCAGCCGCCGGTGTCGGCATCGACGTAGAGGGATTTTTCCCACGTGGCGCCGCCGTCCGTCGAGCGGAAGATGCCGCGCTCGGGGTTGGCGCCGTAGGGGTGGCCGAGCACGGCGGCGAAGAGCCGGTCGGGATTGCGCGGGTCGATGGCGAGGGTGGGGATCTGCTGGCCGTCGCGCAGGCCGCGGTGGGTCCAGGTTGCGCCAGCATCGGCGGAGCGGTAGATGCCGTCGCCGACGGAGAGATCGGGGCGGCGCAGGCCCTCGCCGCTGGCGACGTAGATGATGTTGGAATTGGACGGGGCGACGGCGATGGCGCCGATGGATTGCGTGGGCTGCGCGTCGAAAATCGGCGCCCAGGTCTGGCCATAATCATCGGTTTTCCAAACGCCGCCGTTGACCTGACCCATGTAGAAAACATTGGGCTGGCTCGGCACACCGGCCGCCGCGCGAGTGCGGCCGCCGCGGAAGGGACCGATGTTCCGCCAGTGCAGCTCGCGGAAAAGATCCGGACTGAGCGGCTGCGCGGCAGCGGCGACCAACAAAGCGAGCAGGAACAAGGCAAGGCGCGGCCCGAGCGGGGAAATCTTCATGGCCCGCCAGCTTGCCGCCACCTTATCCTGCCTCAAGCTTTTGATCCGCGGGTCCGGCAGGCGGGAATTCAGGCGTCAGCCCGGCCTCAGACGAGCGTGATCAGTTGGGTGGTCGCCGGGACATCCTTGATGATCTGGCTCGGCTGGGGGCCGACGCCCAG
>JBAXWQ010000057.1:0-15144 GCA_037128315.1 Opitutia bacterium
CGATCTCGGGGTCCTTCACGGTCTCTTTATAAACCCGGTTGAGCCGCGTGCCGGTCGCGTTGCCGCCCAGCCAGAGCTGGTAGCGGCCGGGGGCCTTGCCGACGAAGGCGATCTCGGCCATGTAGGGGCGGGCGCAGCCGTTGGGGCAGCCGGTGGAACGGATGATGATCTCCTCCCCGCCGAGACCGAGTTCGGTCCCCAGCTTTTCCAGGCGATCGATCAGGCCCGGCAGCATGCGCTCGGATTCGGCCAGGCCGAGACCGCAGGTCGGCAAAGACGGGCAGGCCATGCTGGCGGCATGCAGCACAGTCGCCTGGCGCTCGACCCGAATGCCATGCACGGTCAGCAAGGCCGTGATCCCGGCGCGGTCTTCTTTCGGCACGTTGGCCAAAATCACATTCTGATTGGCCGTCAGCCGGAACTGGAGGTGGGGGAATTTCTCTGCGATCTGACGCAGCGCGGTCTTTTGCTCGTGGCCCGGCCCATCCTTCAGGCGACCGGTCTCGACGAACAGGGTGAGGAACAGGCTGCCGTCCACGGCCCGATGCCAGCCCAGCAAGTCGGTGGTGGAGGTGAACTCATGGCGCCGGACGCCGGTGAGGGCATCGTTGGTGCGGCGGTTGACCTCCGCCGTCACCCACGCCACGCCGCGCTCCTCCACGACGTACTTGAGCCGGGCGTGCTTGCGGTTGGTCCGGTCGCCAAAATCGCGGTGAATGGTCAGCACGGCCTTGGCGACCTCGACCAGTCGCTCGCGCGGGAAGAAGCCGAGCACATCGGCGAGGCGCGGGTAGGTCTGCACGTTGCCATGGCTGCGGCCCATGCCGCCGCCCATCGTGAGATTGTAGCCGATCACCCGGTCGGCCTCGACGATCGCGATGAAGCCGAGATCGTTCGTAAAGATGTCGATGTCGTTCACCGGCGGGATCACGAAGCCGACCTTGAACTTGCGGGGCAGGTAGGTGCGGCCGTAGAGCGGGTCCTCAAAGTTCTGGTGGGAAGGATCGTCGAGCTTGAGCTGCATGCCTTCGATCCAGATCGCATGATAGGCGGGGGTCTTGGGGGTCAGCGCATCGGCCACCAGGACGCTGTCGGCAAAAACCTCCTCCCGGGCCCGGGTATAGGCCGGGGTGGGTGGCGCCGTGACGTTGCGGCTGACGTCACCGCAGGCCGCCAACGTGGAGAGCAGGGATTCGTTGATCTTCTTTACCACGGGTCCGAGGCCGGACAGCAGGACGCCATGGAATTGGACGCTCTGACGGGTGGTAAGCCGCAGGGTGTTGTTGCCGTATTGCGTAGCCAGATCGTCGAACACAATCCACTGGGCGGCCGTCATCACACCTCCGGGGATGCGCCCGCGGATCATCATCATGAACTTCTTGGCTGTTTTTCTTAAGTCTCTGTCATCCTGTTGGTAAACACCGTGAAATTTGATGAATTGCTGGTCGTCCTCCGCAAAACGGTCGGCCGCCGGATCGGCCATGGTGGACGCAATCGTTCCGGCCAAAAGGGGGTCGTTCTGCTTGAGAACCTCGTTGTGACTAAGAACCGGTGGGTGTTCGACAGGCATGGCGCAGAGAAGGCTTGCTTCCGGCTCAGCAGCTGTAAAGTCTATTAGTTGTCATATTGACTAAAGAACTAATGATAGACGAAGAACAGTCAAATACCGGGTTTATCTGGCTCATTGGCGCCGGGCCGGGCGCGGCCGACCTCATCACGGTCCGCGGGCTGAATCGGCTGCGCCAGGCCGAGGCGGTGGTGTGCGACGATCTCGTGAATCGCGATTTGCTCCAGCACTGCCCGGCGTCGGCGGAACTCCATTTTGTGGGCAAGCGCGCCGGTTGCCACAGTGCGAGCCAGGACCAAATCAACGCCTTGCTTGTGGCCTTGGGCAGTGCCGGGAAAAAGGTTGTGCGCCTCAAGGGTGGCGATCCGCTGATCTTCGGCCGCGCCGGCGAGGAGATGCAGGCGCTGCGCGAGGCAGTCATTCCCTATGAGATCGTGCCGGGAGTGACCGCCGCGACGGCGGCCAGCGCGGCCGCGGGCCTGCCGCTCACCCACCGGGATCATTCTTCCGCGGTGGTTTTTGTCACCGGCCACCAATGTGCGGCCAACACCTCGGCCCTCGACTGGGCCGCGCTCGCCAAGCTGCGCGCCACCCTCTGCTTCTACATGGGCGTGCGCCGGCTGCCGGAAATCGCCGCCAACCTGACCGGCCATGGCATGGCGGCGGACATGCCCCTGGCGGTCATCAGCGAGGCCTCGTTGCCGAACCAGAAAATTTTCACCGGCACGCTGGCCGAGACCGATGTCTTGGTCGCCGGCTTGGCCGGTCAACCGGCGCTCATCGTGGTCGGCCAAGTGGTGCGGCTCGCATCCTTTCCGTCCTTGTTGCCGGAACTGCAGGCCGGCACGTCCTCCCATACCCTGACTTATGTCAGCGACTAGAGCGTGTCTTCAAATGGGTAGGGCGGCGAGTCCCTTCGCCGCCGCGGCGCGCTCGGAGAGCGCGCCCTACCTCGCGATGCAGCGCACACATAGTTTATTCACGAACCCTATTTGTTCTTATGTCCCGGCCTGATTTTTTTGCGCGTCTCACCGCAGCCTGGTCGCGGCATTGGGCTGGTATTATGTCCGCCGATAGTGCGGCCAACCACTTCGAGCCGGAATTGCCGGCGGATGTCTTTGTGACGCCGCCGTCGGCTGCACCCGGCGAGGCCTATGCGCCCGGCCTCATTGCACCCCAGCGGTCGGCGAGGAGCTCGAGCAGCAACGGGTGATTTCCGACCAGGGCGGTCATTTGCGTCCGCAGTGAGGGCTGTGCGGCCTGCGCCTCGCGGCAGATTTCGGCCACATCGCCCTCCGGGCCCGCATGTCGTCCCGGGAGCAGGAACTGCATCGCGACAATCACGCGGCTATCCGACCACGGCGGGGTGGCCAGCAGATCAGCGAGCAAGGGAGCATTAAAATCATAGGCCGGATCCGGCCGGCGCTCCATGCTGCAGGGGGCGACAGTGGCGACGCGATTGCCCAGTTGTTGGGCGAGTTGCCGGGCGAGTTCGTTGCGCACGGCGGTCACGGCCGCGACCGGACTGCCATGATCCACCAAGGCAACACGCACGGGCCCGGGAATGGCCGGGTCGAGCAGGGCGGTGACCTGATCCGCCAAAATTTGCGCCAACCGACGGTCATCTGCCGCGAACAAGGGAGGGGCCAGCCGGACAGATAGCGCCGGATATTTTTGCCGCAGCCGCGCCACTTGCTCCGGCAGGTAGTCCGTCAGCGCGCGGCTCGGGCCGAAAAACAGCGGCACGATGACAAACTCAGATTGTCCGGCGGCCAGGCGGCGCTCCAGGGTCGGGACCAAGATTTCGGCCGGTTGCCCGCCGAGCAAGGCCGGGTCGATGCCGCTGGAATGCAGCAACGAAACCGGCTCGACCGTGAGGCCAAGCCGGCGGGAGAGCTGAGCCGCCAGCTCGCGCAGGGCGAGGGTGGCGGCCGGTTCGAGTGAACCGTTGTCGAGGAGGAGGGTGTGTGGGCCGGGCATGGTGCCTTTGAATACCGAACAGAGACCAATTCAGGTTGGCCACGAAAAACACGAAAATTTGGCCGCCGGAGCAGATCTTAAGGCGCCTATAGGCGCGCGGAACGCTTAGTTTGCCGGCAGAGCCCCTTTGTGCATTTTTGTGGCCAAAGGGGTTGGGGCCTTAGGCGATGGATCATTCAACTGGCACCGTTCATGTTGATTGCAGAAACCCGAAAACCACAGGCCCGGAGGCCTGTGGCTACGAATCGGGCAAGACTCACGACTCAAGCCCGGTCACGTTCACGTCGTTGGCGTATTCCACCGTGAACTTCACCGTCAGCTCGCGCTTCTCGCCGGGCTTGAGGTCGAGCGTCCACTTGAGGGTGCCCTCGTCGGTGGGCTTCACGTCCTTGGCGTCGGGGGAGAGCAGCTTGACGACAATCTTTTCGTTGCGGGACAGCGGCACCTGGTCGGCGACAATGACGCGCTCGGTGGTGCGCTTGTTGTTCTGGACCGTGATGAGATACTCGTAGGTGATCCGCTTGCCGGAGTTGGTCAGGCCGGTGTCCTCGGCGAAGCGCGAGACGCGCTTGTGCTTCACGCTGATGCCCTCGTCGGCGCCGAGCGCGAGGTCGAATTTCTCGCCGGCCATCACCGTGCGCAGGCCGCTGGTGGCGACAAAGGTGCCGTCGAGGAACACATTCATGGCGCCGGCCAGCAGCGGAAACTCGGAGGTGTTGAAGACCTTGGCGGTCAGGTAGGCGGTCGCGAGCCGCTTCGGGACCGTGAGATATTCGGGGTTGGCGTTCAACCGGGCGCTGGTGATCGGAACCTTCTGGGGCGAGTTGTCGCTGGGCACGCTGGCGACGCTGGCGATCTTGAACGACGCGCTGGTCGCCCCCGCTTCGATCGTGGCGACGGCCATCTCGGCGTCCTTCATCTCCGCCGGCGCGAGGCCGCCGACCGCATCGGTGGTCATCGCCTGCATGTTCACCGCCGCGGGTGCGGCCATGGCCTTCTTGGCGTACATTTCCCGGCGTTTGTCATTTTCCTCCATTTGCCGGAGCGCAATCGGGTTGTACACATCGAGATTCCAGGCGTTCAGGCCCGGGGCGGCGCCGCCGAGGCCGGGGCGCGCCGTCGAGAGGGTGAGGGAGACATCCTTCCACTCCTCGCCGGTGTTCTGGCGCACCACGCCGAAATAGCTGAGGGCGACGGCGCGCTCGGCGCTCAGCACGCGGGCATCGTAGCTGGGCACCCAGGAGGCTCCGGGCACGGTGTAGGAAAGGGCCACCTCGAGGTTGCCGGCCTGGGCGGCGGAGACGCGGACCGTGACGGTCTTGTAGCCCTTGCCGCCGGCGCCGCGAAGTTCGTTAAGCTGCTGCTGCGCGGTGTTGGTCTTGTTCTGGAGCTCCTCGCGCTGCTCATCGAGGGCGGCGTTTTCCGCGATGATCTTGGCTTTCTGCTCGGACAGATAGGTCAGCGAGTTGGTGAACTGGGTCAGGTCGGGCCGCGGCACGTCCTTGGTGGGAGGGGCGAAGAGGGCGGCCTCCATGCGGTCGAGCATGACCGTCTGGGCCTGGAGCACACTGAGGCGATCGTTGAGCCCGCGGAGCTGTTTGCCGAGGCCGCGGAGCTGGTCCTCCAGCTCCTTCACGCGGGTGTTCGGCGTGAAGTCGACGTAGGTGCGCTTGACGCTGACATCGAGAATGGTGGCGGCGGCGGTGCCCTTGCCGCTGACCTGCAGCGACTGGTCGTTGATTGATTCGGGCAGGTTGGGGAAAACCAGTTCGGTCACGCTGCCGGCGAGCTCGACGCTGCCGGAGCGGGTGACGACGGCGCGATCCGTGTAGACGGTGACGGCCGAGATGGTGGAGTTGACCGGGGCGGCGGGCAGCGTGAGTGGCAGCAGGGCCAGGAGGGGGAGGAGGCGGGATATTTTCATGGGAGGAAGTTAAGACGAGTTGCAGGCTATGACGGGCCGGGCGGCGGGATCTTAGATGATATCTTGCCGATCTGTGGGGGCGCGGCCTCAGGACAGAGCTTACCCGTGAAAGTTGCTGGCTCAACAGGTATTTCCGGCGGGGGGGGGCGATGCACGGATCGTCCACCTATTCCCAGATATCGGATCAAGCGTCCGAGTTATAGGAGGGGCTTTATGCCCCGATGCTAGGCGTTCGTGAGCGGCGCAGATCGCGAATCGGGGCCTAAAGCCCCTCCTACAGTCCGGTTTCCCGCCCGGCCACTCCGCGTTTGCCTCAGGCCGGCGGATGAGTCTTGTTCGGGCATCATGCTCTTCCATTGCGTCTATTTCTGGCTCAAACCTGAACTCACCGCCGCGCAACGCGCGGAATTTCGCCGCGGGGTCGAGACGCTGATTGGCATCAAGGCCGCCGCCGCGGTTTCGGTCGGCGGGCCGGCGCCCACGACCGCCCGGCCGGTCATCGACAGCAGCTACGATGTGGCTCTGGTGGTCCAGTGCCGCGATGTCGCGGCCGAGGCGGCCTACCAGGTCGATCCGATCCATCTGGCCTTCGTCAACCAGTTCAAGACGTACTGGACCCGCGTCCAGATCTACGACTCGCAGTAACCGCCCGGCTCAGCGGTCGCCAATCAGCGCAAGCAGGTCCCCGATTTTTCGGTGGGCCTCGAGCGGGTGCCGCAGCCGGTAGGTCCGGTTCAACTTGTAGCGGTTGCGCTGCCCCTCGCGGGAGCGCGTCAGCACGCCCTCCCCCTCGAGGGCGGTCACAATGGCGTGCACGGCCCGCTCCGTGATGCCGACCTGCTGCGCGACCTCGCGCAGGGTGATGGTCTCGTTCTGCGCCAGGCAAACAAGCACATGGGTGTGGTTGGTCAGGAAGGTCCAGCCGGGGGCGGCGGGCGGGGTCGCGGACATGCCGGCAATCTGACCCGGGCAGAAAATTAATCAAGAAATCTAAATAATGAATTTGACTTCATGTATTAATCTTCAATCAAGCTTGTCCCATGGACCTGCTCAACTCCCTCCTCCTCAGCCTGCTCTCGCCCATGGTGCTGGCTTTCCTGCTCGGCATTGTCGCCACCCTGGTGCGCAGCGACCTCAAGATTCCCGAGCAGCTATATCAGGCCCTGACGATCTACTTGCTCTTCGCCATCGGGCTGAAGGGCGGGGCGAAGCTCGACGGGGTGGCCCTCGCCGATTTCGCCCGGCCGGCCGGCGCGGCCGTGGCCCTCTGCGTGGCCATCCCGGTATGGTCGTACTTCCTGCTGCGCAAGGGCGGCCGCTTCAGCCGCGTGGACGCGGCGGCCCTGGCGGCGCACTACGGGTCGGTCTCGGCGGTCACGTTTGGCGAGAGTCTGGCCTTTCTCGATATCCTGAAGGTGCCCCATGAGCCCTTCCTTCCGGCGCTGCTCGCCGTGATGGAGGTGCCGGCGATCATCATCGCGCTGGTCCTGGCTGGCCGCCGGTCAGCGGAAGCGGTGGGCCGGGTGGTTCCTTCCCCGCTGGCCCTTGGCATCGTCCCGGCCGCCACGCCGGGTCCCTGGAGTCGCGTGCTGCATGAGCTGCTGACCAGCAAGGGCATTGTGTTGCTCCTTGGGGGCATGGCCATCGGTTTGCTCTCGGGCAAGAAAGGCTACGAGCAGGTCGGGCCGCTCTTCGACGCGCCTTTTCGCGGCGTGTTGACCCTGTTCCTGCTGGAAATCGGGCTCGTCACGGGGCGGCGTCTTGGGGACCTGAAGACTGTCGGGTTCTTCCTCTGCGGGTTCGCGGTCTTGTTGCCGTTCCTGCACGGGCTCCTGGGCGTCTGGCTGGGACAGTGGGCCGGGCTGGGCATTGGCGGTGCCACCGTATTGGGCACGCTGGCGGCCAGTGCTTCCTATATCGCGGCGCCGGCCGCGGTGCGCGTCGCCCTGCCAGAGGCCAACCCGGCGCTCTACCTGACTGCTTCCCTCGCGATCACCTTCCCCTTCAATGTCGTTTTCGGCATTCCCGCGTACTATACCTTTGCGCGTTGGCTGCTGGCGGCCGGTTGAGGCGGAAATGCTTCGACCGCCCCGGCGCGTCACGGTAAGATTCCGCCATGCCTCAGCTCAGCGGACAAGTTGTCATCATCACCGGCGCCTCCTCCGGCATCGGCGAGGCGGCGGCGCGCCGGCTGGCGGCCCACAGTGCCCTCGTGGTTCTCGCCGGCCGCCGGGGGGAGCGACTCGAGACGCTCGCCCGCGCCATCGACCCGTCCGGCTCGCGCACGCTGGCGGTGGCGGGCGATGTGACCAGCGACGCGGACCGCCGCCGGCTGGTGGAGGCAGCCTTGAAAAAATTCGGCCGGATTGATGCCTTGGTGAACAACGCCGGGTACGGCACGCGCGGGCCGGTTGAGATGGTGCCGGTGGAGGCCATCCGGAAAAATTTCGAGACGAATATCTTTTCACTCGTGGCCCTGACCCAGCTCGTGCTGCCCCTCATGCGGGCGCAGGGCAGCGGCTGCATCGTCAACATCGGCTCCGTGGCCGGCCGCATCGCCCGGCCGATGTCCTCGATCTATGATTCCACCAAGCACGCCCTCGAGGCGCTGACCGACGGCCTGCGGGGCGAGCTGAAGCCGTTTGGGGTCCGGGTGACGCTCATCCGTCCGGGCTTTATCCTCACCGAGTTCATTGATGCGGCCAACCAAGCCTCGAGTGAGATCACCGCGAATCCCGGCCCCTACGCCCCGTATTATCTGGGTTACAATGAGAGCACCCAGCGTCTCCGCGCCTTTGCCGGCGCGCCCGACGACATTGCCTCCCTGGTCGAGGAGGCGCTGCGCAGCGACCATCCGGCTGCGCGCTACAACGGTCCCTTCCATGCCAAGGTTTTTCTCTTCCTGAAATGGGCCCTGCCGTCCCGGGTGATTGCCTTCATCACCCGGCTGCGCCGCTGAGCCTCCCTTTAATACTCTTGTCATCGCGAGGCCGGTTCATCCGGCCGTGGCGATCCATGGATACATCGCTGGCTGGATTGCCGCGTCGTCCCGCGCCTGCGGAACTCCTCGCAATGACAGCTTAAAAGCCCACGATTGCTTTCAAAATGTCGCCCATGGCTCACATCACCCGCCGCCCGTGGCTCGCCCTGACCGGATTTATCGCGGCCAGCTTCATCGCCGGAGGCATCGGCTCCAGCGCGACTTTTCCGAATGTCCGCACCTGGTATCCGCTCCTCAACAAACCGGCGTGGAATCCGCCGAGCTGGATCTTCGGGCCGGTGTGGACGCTGCTCTATGTGCTGATGGGCGTGGCGATCTGGCGGGCGTGGCGGGCCGGAACGACCGAAGGCCAGCCGGCGCGGCGCCCGCTGGTGACCGGATATTTTGTGCAGCTCGGGCTGAATGCGCTGTGGTCGGTCCTCTTCTTCGGCCTCAAGCAGCCCGCGTGGGCCCTCGTGGACATCATCGCCCTCTGGGGCCTGCTCGTGTGGCTGCTGGTGGGGCTCAGGCGGGCGGATCGGGTGGCCGCCGCGTTGTGGCTGCCCTACGTGCTCTGGGTCACCTTCGCGACCGCGCTCAATACCGCGATTGTGCGGCTGAACTAGGGTGGTGTCCCAGATATAGCCTGCATTTGTAGGTCGGGCTTTATGCCCGACATCAACGATCTGTCGGGGCTAAACCCCGACCTACAGTCTCCGCGGCTACGCAGAACGGAGGGCTCGCGTCCCTGCGAGCCGTTTGGGCGTGGCGGCAGCCGGCGGTAGGCCGCGGCCCGCAGGGACGCGGGCCCTCTACGATCCGTTAGCGGTGCGGATAATCCGACCGTCCCTTTTTGTGTTTCTTTGTGTTTTCCGTGGCCAATCTCCGGCCGGCGCGTTCAGCCCTGCTGCAAAAACGTCCGCAGCTCGGCGGCCATCTTGCCGCCGAAGCCGGGCACAGCGCCGATGGCCTCGGCGGTGGCGGCGCGCAGCTTGGCGATCGAACCGAAATGTGCGAGCAGCGCGGCGCGGCGGACGGGACCGAGGCCCGGGAAATCATCCAAGACGCTCTCCTTGATCTTCCGCGAACGCAGATCGGCGTTGTAGGTGTTGGCGAAGCGGTGGGCCTCGTCGCGCAGGCGCTGGAGGATGTTCAGGCCCGGATGATTGAGCGGCAGGTTGAGCGGCTTCCGCTCGTCGGGAAAGATGATCGTCTCCATTTTTTTCGCCAGGCCGATCATGGGCGGTGGCATGCAGTCGAGGCCGACGAAGGACTTCAGCGCGGCGCCGATCTGGCCGCGGCCACCGTCAATCACCACCAGGTCGGGAAACGGCTTCTGCTCCGCTATGAGCCGGCGGTAGCGGCGCGCCACCACCTCCTCCATCGCCTTGAAGTCGTCGTTGCCGACGAAGCTCTTGATCGAGAAGCGGCGGTACTGGTCGCGATCGGGCCGTCCGTCCGTGAAGTGCACCATCGACGCCACGACAAAGGTGCCGGAGATGTGCGAAATGTCGAAGCACTCGATGTGCGCCGGCGGGGCGTCGAGGCCCAGCGCCTCCTGCAGTTGCTGCAGGCCGTCCTCGTCGGGCCGCAATTGGGTGAGGTCCCGGGTGAACTTGCGCGTGCGGGCCAGAGTGCGCTCCAGGGCGAGGACCACGTCCCGGAGCTCGGCGGCCTTTTCAAATTCCTGCTTGGTGGCGCGCGCAGTCATCTCGGCGCGCAGTGTTTCCAGCCACTCGCGGCTCTTGCCGTCCAGAAACTCCATGGCCGGAGCGACCCGCGCCCGGTAGTCGTCGGCCGTGACCACGTTGGGCCAGCCGTAGAGTTCGGCGCGCACATCGTCGTAGAGCTGCCAGGTGTCGGGGGAGATTTTTTTCGGCGTGGTGTCGGCGAGCAAAATGCCGAACTTCTGCCGCATCGAGGCCAGGGTCTTGCGCAGCAGCCCGGAGTGGACGAAGGGCCCGAAGTAGCGGGAGCGGGTGTCCTTCTTGAACCGCGTCAGGACGAAGCGCGGCAGGGCGGCCTCCTGGTCGACCCGCACGAGCAGGAAGCGCTTGTCGTCGGTGAAGTCCGTGTTGTATTTCGGCCGCCACTGCTTGATCAGCTTGCCCTCCAGCAGCAGCGCCTCGGGCTCGCTCTTCACCTCGAGGATGTCGAGGTCGGTGATCATTTCGATCAGCGTGCGGATCTTCGGCTGGTGCCGCAGCGCCCGGGCCCGGCCGGGCTGGAAATAGGAGGCCACGCGCTTCTTCAGGTTCTTGGCCTTGCCGACGTAAATGATGCGGCCCAGCCGGTCCTTCATCAGGTACACGCCCGGCCCGTCCGGCAGGGCGCGGATTTTTTCGAGCAGGACTGGGGGATGGTTGGCCACGAAGAGGCGCGAAAAGACACAAAAATCAGACGCCGGGATCCGATATGAGGCGTTTCTTCACGGTCATGACTGGTGAACCAAAATTAATGAGCAGGCCAGTCTTCATCCGGCCCCTTTTGTGGTCAACCAAACCACGGAACAGGGTCTTAGCCACAAAGAGGCACGAAAAGACACAAAAACAAGACTCGGCGACCGGTCATCAGATATTTTACAACGTGCAGAATGATCTCGAGTGCACAAATGATCAATTGAACCGATCTTCATCCGTCCCCTTTTTGTGAATTCTCGTGCCTCTTAGTGGCCAACAATGTTCTGAGTCAGAGTTTTTGGCCACGAAGAGGCGCAAAAAGACAAGAAAATCGTACTTGGGGTTCAGACATCAGGCACCTCACAGCAAATGGAACGGCCTCTCTCGCCCGATGCCACTCAGCTGATCGATTGATTCGATCCTGGTCCGTCTCCTTTTTGTGAATTCTCGTGCCTCTTTGTGGCAAAAAAATTCGAAAGCGTGCCGGCATTTTAGCCACGAAAAGGCACGAAAATCAGAAGCGGAGGTCGGTCATCAGATATTTCTTAACGTGGAGAACCGGCGAGCCAAAATTGATCAAGAGCCCAGTTTCAACGCGGCTGGACCGCAGGTAGCCCAGGAGTTGGGCGACATGTTCGTCCACCACGGCCCGCGTGGCCTTGAGTTCAACCAACAATCGGTCCTCGATATACAAGTCGGCGGAATATTCTCCCAGCGACGTGCCGTCCTCGTCGTACACCTGCAGCGGGTATTGTTGTTCAACCTTCACGCCGCACTTGCGCAGGCGATGCACCAGGGCGTTCTCATAGATCTTTTCCAAGTGCCCATGCCGATGATAGCGATGAACGGCGAAGCTCGTTTCTCTTACCAAGTCGCATAGCCGGTTGATGTGATCGAATTGCATGGGGCTCCTTTTTGTGGTTTCTCGCGCCTCTTTGTGGCCACCAAAAGTCCATCGCAGGAGCTGGCATTTTACGAAAATCGCAGTAGGTTGCGCGTCCACACACCGCATGGCCACCTTGAATACGTCTCTATTGCGGCGCCCCGCGCCCCGCTACGAACTGCTCACGCTGGGCGATGAGCTGCTGCTGGGCCTGACGGCGAACGGGCACCTGACCTTCATCGGCGCCCAGCTGGGCCGGCGTGGCGTGCTGCTCCAGCGCAACGTCACCATCACCGACGAGGCCGACGCCATCGCGGCGCAATTCCAGGAAAGCTGGGCCAAGGCCGACGTCGTCATCACCACTGGCGGGCTGGGGCCGACCTGCGACGACCGCACCCGCGAGGTGCTGGCGCAGGCCCTCGGCCAGAAACTGGTCCTGGACCCGGCCATCGAGTCGGCGATCGCCGACCGCTTCGCGCGCATCAACCGGCAGATGACGCCGAACAATCTCAAGCAGGCCTACCGGTTCGAGCGCGGTGAGGTGCTGCCCAACGCCAACGGCACGGCGCCCGGCCTCTGGGTGGAGCAAAACGGCAAGGTGCTCATCATGCTGCCCGGCCCGCCGAACGAGCTGCAGCCGATGTTCACCGAGCAGGTGGTGCCGCGGCTGGCCCGGCTCGGGCTGCTGAGGGAGAGCGAGGCCTACGGGCAGATCCGCACGGCGGGCGTCGGTGAGTCGCTCCTTGAGACCCGGTTCCAGAGCATCTTTGACCGCTACCCCGCGCTCAGCATCGCCTACTGCGCCCATCAGGGCCAGGTGGACTGCCGCGTCAGCTCGCCCGACCAGACCTACGGAATGGAAAAACTGCGCGGCATCGCGCAGGAGTGCGCCGCCCTGCTGGGCGACGACTTTGTTTGCTACGGGCACGACTCCCTCGCCAAGGTGGTGGCCGACCAGCTGCGCGAGGCCGGCCGCACCCTCGCGGTGGCCGAGTCCTGCACCGGCGGCCTGCTGGCCAACAGCTTCACCGACATCTGCGGCGCCTCGAAGTTTTTCCAGGGCGGCATTGTCTCCTACAGCAACGATTCAAAGATGCTGCTGCTCGATTGCCCCGAATGCCTGCTCTCGCAGCACGGCGCGGTCAGCGCGGAGTGCGCCGTGGCCATGGCGACCGGCGTCGCCGAGCAGCTCGGGGCGGATTACGGCGTGGCCATCACGGGTTTTGCCGGCCCGACCGGCGGGGCGGGGGAGAATCCCGTCGGCACCATTTATCTCGGCATCCACGCCCCTGGCGGTGACTGGTCGCGCAAGCTCAGTTATCCAGGCCCGCGCTGCACGGTGAAGGTGCGCTCGGTGACGGCCGCCATCGACTGGCTGCGCCGCGAAATCCTGCTCGAGTCCCGCAAGGCCTCGGCCTCGCTGGCGAATTAAGTAGAGACAGGCCTCCGTGCCTGTCCTCAGGGGGAACAACAGGCGCGGAGGCCTGTTGCTACGGGCGGTGGCGTTGGCCGGCTCGTCCTCCCTCCGTAAACTTTTTTCGTGCGCTTTCGGCCGATTCGTGGGCAAATCCCGGCCCATGCCCCCCGCCCCCCGCAACTTCACGCTGATCTGCGGCCCGGATGACTTCATCGTCAACCGGCTGGGGCAGGAGCGCTTTGCGGCGCTGGCCTCGGCCGCGCAGGCCGACGACTTCGCCCGCGAGATCATCAGCGGCTTCGCCGGCAACGTGGACGAGGTCGAGGTGGCCGTGAACCGCTTCCGCGACGCCGTGCAGACCGTGCCGATGTTCGGCGGCCAGCGGGTCGTGTGGTTCAAGGATGTGAACTTTCTCGCCGATACCGTCACCGGCCGGGCCGAGGGCACCCTCCAGCAGGTCGCGGCCCTGCAGGAATTGCTGGAGAAGGTGAATCCGGCGGACGCCGCGATCGTCATCACCGCTGCCCCGGTGGACCGGCGCCGCGCTTTTCCGAAATGGTGCGAGGCGCACGCCGACTTCACCCTCGCCGGCGGCGACAGCGAGCAGGCCGGTGACGTGCTGGCCGCCATCGTGCGGGCGGAGGCGGAGGCGGCCGGGGCGAGCTTTGGCGACGGCGCCCTCGAGCTCTTGCTCCAGAAAGTCGGGGCCAACACCCGGCTGCTGACGGAGGAAACCCGCAAGCTGGCCAACTACGCGGGAGAGGAGAAGGTGATCCAGGAGGCGCACGTCGAGGAACTGACGCCCAATTTTGCCGAGGGGGATTTTTTCGCCGCCGCCGACCGGTTTTTCGCCGGGGACCTGGCGGGCACCCTGACGGAGCTGCAGCGGCATTTCTTCGCCGGCGGCGACGCTCGGCCGGTCATCAGCGCGCTGCAGAACCGCAACCGCATTCTGCTGCAGTGCCGGGTGCTGCTCGACGCGGGCGACCTGCGGGCCCCCGGACCCTACGGTTTTGACAAGGCGGCCTGGGCCCGCGCCCAGGAGGCCTACACGCGGCATTTTGGCGGCGACACCGAGAAAAGCTCCTTCAACGTCTTCACCCAGAACCAGTGGTATGTCGGCAAGCTGGTCAGCAGCGCCAAGCTCCCGACTTTGCGCCGCCTGATCGACAACCAGCAGGAGCTGGTGCGCGTCTTTGCCGAAATCATCCGCCGGCCCAACGAGCAGGAGGCCGTCCTGCGCGACATGGCCGTGCGCTGTCTGGCGTGACATTCCATTTTTCCCACGTAGCGACGAGCGCCAGCGAGTCGTGGTTCGTCGGCTCGCTGGCGCTCGCCGCTACACTCAACCTAGGCCGGTACCGCTCCAGTCGATTGGGCCCAAGGGGAATAAACTTTCCCCTTTCAACCGGCGCGGTTAGGCGCAAGCGTTCCCCGCCGTGAAGCCGTCCGACCCTACGCCTGTAACCATCCCCAACGTGCTGGCCGAGCGTTATGC
This sequence comes from Opitutia bacterium, assembly GCA_037128315.1. Lineage (GTDB taxonomy): Bacteria > Verrucomicrobiota > Verrucomicrobiia > Opitutales > Opitutaceae > Lacunisphaera. The sequence continues at coordinate 14,649 of JBAXWQ010000057.1, forward strand.
CTCGGCCGCGATGAAAGAGATCTGGTCGGCCCACGGCCGCATTCTGCTGGAGCGGGATTTCTGGATCGCGGTCATGAAGGCGCAGAAGGATCTGGGGGTCGCCATCCCGGCCGAGGCCATCCGCGACTACGAGCGGGTGCGCCGCGACGTCGATGTCGGGCGCATCAAGGAGCGCGAGCGGGTCACCCTCCACGACGTGAAGGCGCGGCTCGAGGAATTTTCCGACCTGGCCCAGCGCCAGTTCATCCACCTGGGGCTGACCAGCCGCGACCTGACGGAGAACGTCGAGCAGCTGCAGGTCGCCCGCTCGCTGCAGCTCGTGCAGTTCAAGGTCGCCGCGGCGCTCCTCGCCCTCGGCCGGCAGGCGGCGGCGCACCGCGATGTCATGATCACGGCCCGCACGCACAACGTGCCGGCGCAGCCCACGACCCTGGGCAAGCGCCTGGCCATGTTCGGCCAGGAACTGCTCATCGCCCAGGCGCGGCTCGCCGACCTG
>JBAXWQ010000058.1:0-15084 GCA_037128315.1 Opitutia bacterium
CAATCCCGTTCGCGAAACATGTCGACCCGGCGGACATCAAGACCCCTGGGATCGAAGCTGCTCCCCGCCGTGAGCGGCTGGCGAGCGACCCAGACCTCCTGGTTATGCGTGGCCCGCAAGATCAGTGAGGAAACGGCGACGGATTGCCCGTCCCCGTAAATGCAGCAGCGGACCATCATGGCGGAGCTGGCCAAGGATGGATACTCCGTCAACTCGAGGCTCCAGTGCGTCGCAAGCTGAGGGGGCGGCATCCAGCCCCGCGGCAGCTCCACTTGGAGATCACCTTCGAGATTGAAATGGGTGGCCACCCCCTGGGTCAAGTCGCGCAGGAACTGCTCCCGGGACAGCGGCGCGACGGTCTCGACCGCCGCGGGGGCGGCCGGAGACACCGTCCGCCCGGCCGAGGGCGAGGTGGTCTCGACCGCGAAGCCCACGCATAGGGCCTGCCATAGGGCGCCAACCGCTGCCGTGCCGAGAAGGAAATGAGGGGAACGCAGGATCATTTTCAGCGTTTCATGTTAGCAACGTTCTGAAGCATTTCGTCGGAGGTTTGAATGGACTTGGAGTTGATCTCATAGGCTCGCTGGGCGACGATGAGGTTGACCATTTCCTCCACGATATTGACATTGGAGCCCTCAGTGTAGCCCTGCATAATGCTGCCGAAAGACTGTTCCGCAGGTTGACCGGACTCGGGAGCGCCACTCGCGGCCGTCTCCTGGTACAAGTTGCCGCCCATGCTGCGGAGTCCCGACGGATTGGCAAACCGCGTGAGCGTAAGGCGAAAGCTGGATGAGCCGCTGGGCGTCTGAATGGTTACCTGTCCGTTTTCGGCAACACTGACCGAAGTAACGTCGCTCGGGATGGGCTGAAATCCACTGAGTATCGGGAGACCGTCGGAGGTGACAACCGTACCGCTTGCGTTGCGTTTGAAGGTGCCATCGCGGGTATAGCCGATCGTGCCGTCGGGACGCTGCACCTCGAAGAAACCGTCCCCTTGGATCGCCAAATCAAGTTTTTCCCCGGTGCTGTTGAGCTGACCCTGGGTGAAAACCTTGGAGGTGGAGGAGACCCGCGCCCCATTGCCCACCTCGATGCCAGTAGCGACGAGATTGCCGCCACCCGAATCGGCCCCCGAAGATTTGCTTGGCTTCTGATAGAGCAAATCCTGGAATTCAATTTTGGAGCGCTTAAAGCCGGTGGTGTTCACATTCGCCAAATTGTTGGCAATGGTATTGAGATTGAGCTGCTGCGATTCCATGCCGGTGGCGGCAGAGTAAAGGGAGAGGTTCATAGGCAGAGGGAGGAAGGAAAAGAAAGGGCCGGCACGCCTCCAAAGCGTGCTCGGCCATGCAGTCGTGATTCTATCGGACTATCTACTGCAAATTTCATGGCGCAGGATTCAGCCCAAGGCCTCGAGGGTCTTCCCCATCGCTTCATCGACGGTGCTGATTATCTTCTGGTTGGCCTCATAAGCACGGGAAATCAGGACCATATCCACCATTTCGCGCAGAGAGGAGGTATTGCTGCCCTCCAGGTAGCCTTGGATAAGAGCAGGCTCTTTCACCTTCTCCGGATTGACGCCATCCGGCGCAAGGAAGGATCCGCCGGAAATGGGGCGGAGTCGGGAGTTGTCGGCGAATTGGACGACGGAAAATTTCGCGATCGGGACACCCCCCTGGGAGATACTGCCGTTGGAATCGACGACAATGGTCCCGCCCTCCGACCGTAAGAGCATGGGGGAATCAGTGGAACTGAGCACGATGTCCCCTCCGGACGTGACGATAGTGCGGTCAAGTCGCATCTGGAAAGCACCGCTGCGGGTATAGGCCTTGGAGCCATCCGGCCGCTGAATCGCGAAAAATCCATCGCCCTGAATTGCTATGTCCAAGTTCCCCTGGGTAGGCAGATTCTCGCCGAAATCGAAATTTACGCCCGTGTTAATTCGCGGAAATAAGCTGGGGGTACCCCTGTCGCGTCCCAAGCGGGCGTGACTGTCCGGTTGAATTTCCCCGGCCATCTCTGCACTAAAATTGACCGTGCGCTTGCGATAGCCGGTTGCCTGACTCGACGTAATGTTCTGTGAAACCACGTCCTGCCAACGTTCAAGCGCCGAGAGCGAGGAGGCACTTTGATAGAGTCCGATGTTCATCCCAATTGAATAAAGCAAGACACATGCCAAGTTTGCTTCATGTTGCCTTGCAGTGTTATGTGATTATACTGGCAACTTTGTCACTGAGCACGTGTCCGCCGCGGTAGATTTTGCCGCATTCGAGCAATGGTCCGACGTTAAACCTGGCGCATAGAGGCACTCGATCTCGGTACGTTCACCGCAGGAACAGGTAATGATCAGTCTGACGATCTTGTCCCCCTGCTTCACGATATCAACCTGGGGCGAGGGACCTGAAACGAGGGCGACCGCACAGGCCGTCGGGCTCCGCAACGAAGAGGCCACATGCGGGGCACGGAGCGGACTTGCGTCTAGGATGTTCTTGCCTTGCAAAAATGATTTCATGGTGAGGGGTTTTTCCGGATCAGGCCGGGCGAAATAGGGGCAGGTGCCGGCAACACACTGGGCAAGACCGCGGACGGGCGGTCCTTGGGACTCGCCGACAGAGTCAGGCTCAGGGTGATGCGGTCATTCGATTTCGCCCCGGGCTTTTCGCCAGGCAAAGGCCGCGTGGCTGCGTAGCCGGTGACTCGTTCGATATACTCGGCCTCAACGGCATAATGGACCAGCAGACGACGGGCGGCATTGGCCCGATCAGCGGAGAGCTCCCAGGCCGTGTAGTCCGCCTTCGACCCAACAATCTCACCGCGGGTGTGACCGTCAATGGTCACATGGAAATGATGGCGATCAATCATCCAAGCAAGGCTCTGCATCATATAGCGTCCCCATTCGGTCAGCTCCGTGGTGTTCTCGGCAAACAACGGCTGTTGGGCGCGGTCGAAAAGAGTGACGCGAAGGCCGTCGGTGGTCACTTGAACGTCAATCGGTTTTTCGGCCAGATTTTGATCCAGATGCAGCATGCGATAAAAATCTGCGGCCACTGAATTAAGAAAAGTCAGCTCAATCTGCTTGGCCTTCTCCAGTTGCTTTTCATTACCCTGCTGGGTGCCGGTCGATTTGGTGCTCTTGTTGCTGTTAAAGGGCATGACCCCGGAGTGATCAATGAGGGGGGCCGTGAACGGATTCTGAAAATACTGCGAGGTCGCGATGAGAATTTCTTTGTCTTGCGAGGAAATCCACAGCACCAAAAAAAGCGCCATCAACGCGGTCATAAAGTCCGCGAAGGCCACTTTCCATGCTCCGCCATGTCCGGCCATATTGCTGGGTGCTCCCTATTTGGTGCTCAACTTTTTCAACTCCACTTCGAGCTCCTCCCCCCCGGGCTGCACCTCGGTATCGAGGGACCGACGTGCAATCTCGACCGCCGTAAGCGGGGCGAGCCCTTTGGCGAATCCGGCAACGGCTTGCATGATGCACCTGAGGCATTGCTGGTCGGCGTCGTTGTTGGAGGTAATGCGAGCGGCGAGGGGATTGACGAAACCATAGGCCACGAAAATTCCTAGCAGGGTGCCCGTAAGGGCGGCCGCGACCTTTTCACCGACCACCTCCGGCCCCTCGGCAATGGCGGACATGGTGTTAATGATGCCCAGCACCGCCGCAATGATGCCGATGGCCGGCAGCGAATCGCCGACCATTTGCAACGCGTGCACCGGGTGAGCACTTTCGATTTGCTTGGCCTCAAGCTCCGCCCGCATCAGGTCATCCAGCTGGTCGGGTTTGATCTTGCCATCAATGATTGGCTTCAGGCCGTTGCATATGAACTCCAGCCGTAACGGGTGCCGCAGCAGCGTTGGGTACTTCTGGAAGATACTGCTCGTCTTCGGACTCATGACATGCTCCTCCAATGCAATTAGGCCATTGCGGCGCCCCATCATGAAAATCTCGTAGAGCAGCTTAAGGAGCTCGAAGTAATCCTTGCGGTCGGCGCGTTTGGCGGTCACCGCCTCCTTCGTCTTATGAATGATCTCCTTGACCACGTGGGAAGGAGTGGCAAGGACCAGAATGCCGGCCGCAATCCCCAGGATCACCACGAATTCCGACGGTTGCAGCAAGACTCCGGGGTGTCCTCCAGCCATCATAAAGCCGCCCAGGGTCGCCGCGAGGACGATGAGTGCACCGACGATGATCAGCATGGGAGATGATCAGGTATCTTGGGTGCGGGCAAGATAGGCGCGGAGCCCGAGAATGGCCTGAGAGTGAATCTGGCAGATCCGGGACTCGGTCAGGCCAAAAACCACGGCAATCTCGGCCAAGCGCATATTTTCGAAGTAATACATGGCAAGGATTTTTCTCGGTATATCAGGCAATTCCTTGATTCGTTGAGTCATCATTTCGATCATTTCCCTCTGCTCGAGCCGTTCGCGGCCGGTAACATCGTTCTCGTCGGCCAGCAACTCGTGCAGAGAGGGGCCCGCGGACTCCTCTGACTCGGATCGTTGATCAATGGCGATGAAGGTAACCGGCCTGGCATCCATCATCCACTTGGCAAATTCCTTCTCCGTCAGACCGAGGTCCATCCGGATCTCTTCCTCCTTGGCCACGCGACCCAGGCGTTGCTCGATTACGTTGATCGCCGCCTTCATCTTGCGGGCCCGGGCCCGGGCCCGGCGCGGGCACCAATCCATCCGCCGCAATTCATCGAGGATCGCGCCGCGAATGCGCATCGACGCATAGGCCGGAAAAGTGCTGCCCTGCTCCGGATCATATTTGCGCACGGCGGCAATAAGTCCCGTGACCCCGACGCTATAGAGATCGTCGGCATCAATATGCGAGGGGAGGTTGAGCTTGATCCGACCGACTACATTTCGGATCAGCGGCAAGTAGCGTTCGATCAAATCCTTTTGATCGAGATCGCCGGCGTTAGCACCTTGATAGGCGCGCCACGCGGTGGCTGGAATGGCATCCGTGCCCGGAGCTGGAACGGCAAGGTTCATGGCAATTCGGGGTTCAGGTTTTGGGACCCGACGAGGTCGCCGCGGCGGCGGCCTTTTGTCGGGATAAAATGACTTCGCGGAGACCGCACAGCAGCACGGTCCAAAACCAGCGAAACAGGAGTGCGCCGGTGAGGCAGCCCAGCGCCGCATCCAATATGATACGATCAGCCGGGCGGTCGGAGAGGCAGCCGGCTGTAATAGCGACAGCAAATCCGAGAACTCCTCCGCATAGAAAGATGAAGCGCATAATCGCTGGGGCTCAGTCGGAGAGTGGCAGGGTGCGACGCGCGAGCGCCTGGACCGGCTCCAGTTCGCAGTCACCAGTGAGGGATGGGCCGGTCGAGAGGAACAGCGGTTCGAGATCCGCCTCAAGCAGGTATTCCCAAAGCCGGCCCCATTGCGGAGCCTCGTCGAGATGGGTGAAGATCACATGCGTGGCACTGAGCCCGCGACCGACCGCAAACGTGCGGCGCAGCGCCATGTTGTCATAGGCGGCATTGACCACAAGAACACGTTCCGTGATCTGTTCCTCATCCAGAAACGCCTCAATACTGGCATTATCTTCGGGGGCGCGCAGGGACAGCCCGGGCAAATCGAAATAGACAAATCCACCTGGAATCACCGGCTGGGTCTGGGCGGGAAAGTGCGCCAAGGCCACACCGAGCGCCTCGCAAAATACGGGCAACGGTCCCGGCATGTTGGGCCGGTCGAATTCCGCGAGCACCACATGGCCGAGGCGCGCGCGACGGTACACTTCATGCGCGAGCCATTTGCAGAGAGCCGTGCTGCGGCCCACGCCGGAGGCGCCGAGAAACGCGGCCCGGGACAACGGCGGGCGCGCCGGACGCGACCCGATTTCGGCGCAGAGTTGCCGCCCCACCGCGACCACGGCCTGGTGCAGCGGCGCCGCGGATTGCTCCGCCCACGTCCGATCGGTTTGCAAGCGGCTAAGGACCGCAGGGGAAAACCCTGAACCCCGAAGCAACTCGGGCAAGGACCGGGCACTAGCGGACGGACGGCGGTGTTCCGGGGCCGCCGCGGGGAGAAGCATGGCCGGTTGGGTCAGCTCACATTGAACGGATGCGCCGGTCTCGATGGGCGCGTCAATCTGCGCAATCACCTCAAGTTTCGGCGCCGAGAGCAGACGCTTCCAGCCGCTGCCGGCAACCGATCGGACCGAAAGGACGCGGGCGTGCTCCCCAAGGCGGTCGCGAATAAGCGCGGCGGCCTGGTCCGCGGAATCGACCACAAACCGGTAGCAGGCACCGGCGGCGGGAGGGGTATCGGAAGCAAGGAGGTTCATGAAGCTCAGGCGGCTGATTTAATCGCCACCTGCTCAACGCGCGGCATATTCAGCGGAAGCGGCACAATGCCGGCATTTTCAATTTCAGTACTGGCCGGCAGTTCCTGGAAAGAGAGTACCGTCAGTCGCGGAAACGACGGCTCGAAGAACCGCTTCAGCGGCAGACGTGCATCGGCCGAGACCACGAGCACCATCGGGAGTCCACTCTGAGCCAACTCGGTCGTGCGGCGACTGAACTCATCGATCAGATGCCGGCCAAGGGCCGGTTCCAAGGCCAAGCCGATGTCCGTCGCCGTGCGATGGATCTTGCCGGTGAGCACCTGCTCGAGCCGCGGGTCTAGCGTCAACGCCTTGATCAGGCCGGATTTGCTTTCGAATTCCGGCACGAAATATATGCCCAGTCGTCGCCGCACTAATTCGGAAAGGTCGTCGGGGTTCTTGGAAAGCGCCGCGAAATCCGCGATCCCTTCCAGAATGATCGGCAAATTGACGATGGGAACAGCCTCGCGCAGCAAATTCTGCAGAACCCGCTGGATGATGCCGATGGAGACAAGATCCGGCAGCAACTCGGTCACCAGCGCGGGATGCGAGCCCTTGACATGATCAATCAGCGATTGCACATCCTGCCGTGAGATTAGCAAATGCGAGCTGGTCTTCAGTGTCTCCGAAAGATGTGTGATGAGCACCGACGCAGGATCTACCACGGTGTAGCCGTTGAGTTCCGCCGTTTTTCTCTCATTTTCCTCGATCCAGGTAGCCTCAAGGTTGAAGACCGGTTCGCGGGTCGGCACCCCCAGCAATCGTACGTTGCTCCCCGATACATTCATCGCGAGCCAGCGACCGGGCGTAAGGCGCCCGCGCACAAGCGCTTTACCGCGCAGCAAGAAGCGATATTCATTGGCCTCAAGCTCAAGGTTGTCGCGCACGGAAATGGGCGGAACAATAATGCCCTTCTCCCGCGCCAAGGTCTTGCGAACACCGGTGATCCGGGCCAGCAAGTCGCCCCCGGCTTTCGTATCGGCGAGGCCCAGCAGACCATAACCAATCTCGATGGCGAACACATCCACGTCGATGAGTTTGCGGACATCCTCGGCGCCGACGGACGGAGTAAGCGGTCCGGAAGTCTTGTCGCCCGGTCCGGCCTTTCCCGCGGCTCCAGGAGCGGATGATTTGGTGCCACTGGGTGCGGGGACCAGGCCTGCCTCCTGGGCATGCAACGTCTTGGCCGCGAAGCCCGCCAAGCCGGCAAGTCCAAGGAAAGGCAGGAGTGGCATGCCGGGCATGAGACCGAAGATGGTCAGGCAGCCGGCGGTGATGCCGAGCGCCTGCGGATAGCGAATCATCTGGCCGGCGATTTGGGCGCCCAGATTGCTATTGTCCGATCCCCGGGTCACAAGGATGCCGGCACCGACGGAGACAATCAGTGCGGGAATCTGGGAAACCAGGCCGTCACCGATTGAAAGCAAGGTGAATTTCTGCAAGGATTCGCTCAGCGAAAGCCCCATTTGCAAAACCCCGACGGCGAAGCCGCCGATGACATTGATGAGGGTGATGATGATGCCGGCGACGGCATCACCACGGACAAACTTCGAGGCGCCGTCCATCGCCCCATAAAAATCCGCTTCTTTCTGCACCTTGATCCGGCGCTGGGTGGCACTGGCCTCATCGATGATCCCGGCATTCAGCTCGGCATCGATCGCCATCTGCTTACCCGGGAGAGCATCGAGAGTGAAACGAGCACTCACTTCGGCAATGCGGCCCGCGCCTTTCGTGATGACAACGAAATTGATGATCACCAAGATCAGGAAGACCACGGCGCCAACGATGTAGTTGCCCTGGATGACAAAATGACCGAACGACTCGATGATCTGACCAGCGTAGCCGTTGCCCAGGATCTGACGGGTCGAGCAGATGTTCAACGCGAGCCGGAACAGGGTCAGGGTCAGAAGCATCGTGGGAAACCCCGAAAACTCGGGCGGATCCTTGACGTAAAGGATGGCGAGCAGGACGAGCAGGGATAGTCCGATGCTCAGCGCGAGTAGCGCATCAATGAGAAAGGGCGGCACCGGCACCACCAGCATCAGCACCGTGCCAAATAAGCCGGCGGCCAGCAGCAAATCCGCGCGTTTGAGCAGAAGGGCGATGGAATTGTGCGTCTGGACCGCCATGGGATCAGGCTGCAGCCTCGTGCCGCCGCGATTTCAGGCGGTGGAAATAATAACGATTCGTCCGGTAGACCACGGCCAGAATGGAAGCAACGCTCTGGAAGAGTTCCGTGGGAATGGTCTCGCCCACCTGGCCGAGCGAGAACAGCAGGCGTGCGACCGGCTTGTTCTCAACCAAGGGTACACCATGCTCGGCCGCCAAGGCTTTGATGCGCTGCGCAAAGCGATTTTCACCCTTGGCGAGCACTACGGGAGCAAGATCCTGGCCCCGATCGTAGCGTAGCGCGACAGCGTAGTGCGTAGGGTTGGTCAGGACTACATCAGCCGTCGCCACCGCGGTGAGCATCTGCCGCTGCATGAGGCGGCGGCCGAGACGACGCTGCGCGCTTTTGACAAGGGCGTCGCCCTCGGAACCACGCCGCTCCTCCTTCACCTCCTGACGAGTCATCATCATTTCCCGGGAGGTCTTGAACTTCTCGTACGCATAGCTGAGTGCGGCAATAAGCCCAAGGGCCAGCAGCAACCGCCCGAAAAACTCCAGCATCGCATGCAAAATGAATTGCCCGAGATAGGCGGCCTCGGTAGGGGCATTGAATAGTGGGTCCAACACCAGTTTTTTGGCTCCGACCCACAGCGCAAAACCGATCGCCAGCAATTTCAGCAGATCAATGCCGCCGTGAACGAGGAGGGATTTCGAGAAAATCCGGCTAAAGCCCATCGCCGGGTTGAAAGCTTCAAATTTGAGCCCCACCGCTTCGGAGGAAAGCCGGAAGCCGCTCTGCAACCCGCCCCCCAGAATAGTTGCGCCGACACAGGCAAGCAACACGGGAGCGAGCGCCTTGCCCGTCGTGAACATGGCTTCAGTCAGCAGAGTGATGATGGTGGCGCGCTCCACCTCGATGGTGGCAAAACGACTGAACATCCCGACGGCATACTCCGCCAGATCGCGCGAGACGGTTTGAGCCGTAAACGCCAGAACCCCGAGAGCCGCCGCCAGAAGAATCAACACCTGCAACTCCGGCGACTTGGCAAATTGACCACGCTCGAAGGCCTCGGACAATTTTTTCTCCGACGGCTGCTCGGTTTTTTGATCCTGTTCATTGTCGGCCATTCGAGCAGCCCCATACGCAATGCTGGTGCCAACTACATAGGTACTATCTCATGTCATTCTCTGCCATTTATTAACGTTATTTTTAGTTTGTTTTCCTAGAACTTCCCTTGATTGCTCTAGAGGCACTTCTTCTAGCGGAAAATATTGCCGCCTAGCATTCTGTCGGACTTGGGAATTTTTGCCGTTTTCATGATATCGAGCATCAAATCTATCAGACGACTCGCGATGATCGTTTTTAGAGCAGTTTCCTGTGTCACCGTTGGGGGTTGAATGCCGCCACCGGGGCTGCCTCGAACCCCAACCCGCCTGGCCGCATTGCCCCGAATCTAAAGAGAACGCTCGTTGTGGTAATTGCCCGCGGAGCAACATTTGGCTACAGCCCCCCTCGCCTCCACCCAACCGGCCCGCCTTATGGGTTCGGCAACAAACGCAGCATGTTGAAAGGCAGCTCTGAGAATTCCCCCAAGAGGTACCGAGCGATCAAAGCGCCAGCGGAGGAGAAAAGTGCGATGCCCGCGAGTATCCGCACTGAATAACTTAGAATAAAGACATTCATCTTAGGCACCGCCCGGCTGAGCACGGAAAACGCCAGGGTGACGAGGAAATTCAGCGCGATGAAGGGAGCCGCCATTCGCAAGCCCAGTTCGATCACATGAGCCGTCGCCTGAATAAGATATTCCGGCGCACTCGTCTGAAACACCGCGTGCCCGGGCGCGGCGAGCCGAAAGCTATGGGCAAAAGCGGTAATCGCCATCAGATGCCCCCCTATCAGGAAAAAAAGCACGCCGGCAAACGTGCTGAGCATCGCGGCCAGTGGTTCATGCGCCGGTTCGGGCACCCCAAACCCCGGGGAAGCCGTCAGACCAATCTCGGAAGTAATGATGCGGCCGGCCATTTCCACCGCGGCAAAGGTCAGCCGCCCGACAAAACCCATCGCGAGGCCCAGAAAAATCTCCCCAGCCGCCGCGAACACCAGATCCCACTGCCTTACGGGAAGCTGGGCTGAAGGAACGACTCCAGCCACCAACGTAGCTAGGCATACGCCAAGCGCGACCCGGATCGTGACGGGAAGTGGTCGGCCCGCCAAAGTTGGCAAAAGCATGATGCAGCCGATGGAACGCATCAGCACCATCATCCAAGTGAGCAGATACTCAAGGTTCATGGCCGAGCGTTTGCGCAGCGGGCGGGAGCCCCTCCGTTCAGCGCCCCGTGGAGCGTTTCGTTCGAACATTCCCGCCCCGTCACGACGGCGCCCATTCCAAGAATCCCAGCAGCCATCATTCGCAAAGGGCCCGATACGCCCAAAGCCGGCGTCGGCCGGGATGAAGCTGCGGCCGCAACCCCGCGGGCCAACCGGGCAACCGCGGCTGCACTGAAACGCAAGGCCCGTGTGAGCGGTAACATGTTTGCCTTAGAATCTGCCGGTTGCTTGCGCCTCGGGACATTTCCCGGAAAGCAAGAAAAGCTAATGGGCCATTGTCCCCATCCGTGTAATAATGGATACGGTGAATTCCGACATTGAGCGTAGCAACCATGGGGCGAGCAGGATCAGCGTTGCCGCCAGGGCGATCAGTTTGGGCGCAAAAGTCAAAGTGGGCTCCTGCAGACTGGTGACCGTTTGGAGCAGACTCGTCGCAAGGCCGATGATCAGCATCACTCCGAGAAAGGGCGTGACGACGTAGAGAGCGAAAATGATCGTGGTTTTGAAAATATCGATGGCCACTTCAGGATTCATTGCCGGAAATGATCAAACGGTGAAACTCTGGACCAGCGCCTGCAGAACCAAATGCCAGCCGTCCACAAGGACGAAGAGTAACAATTTGAACGGCAGGGAAACAGCGACGGGAGGCATCATCATCATGCCGAGGGCCATCAGCACCGAGGCGACGAGAAAGTCGATGACCAGAAAGGGCAGAAAAAGCAGAAACCCCATCTGAAATGAAGTCTGGAGTTCACTGACCACAAATGCCGGCACCACGACGCGCAGGGAAAGATCCTTGACCGCGGTCGGGCCATAGTGACCAAGTTCCAAGAAATACTCCAATTCCCGTGTGCGGGTCTGCTTGAGCATAAATTCCTTCAACGGGACTGACGCTTTATCAAGCGCCTCGACCGAAGTCATCTTGCCGGTCAGATAAGGTTGAATGGCCTCGCCGTTCATCCGGTCAAAGACGGGCCCCATGAGGAAAAACGTCAGGAAGATCGCCAGCCCAACGATAATCTGGTTCGAGGGCGCGCTGGGCACGCCCAAGGCTGAGCGGACGAAACCCAAGACGATGACAATGCGAGTAAAACTGGTCATCAGCAGTACGATAGAAGGCGCAAGCGAGAGCAAGGTCATCAGGATGACGATCTGCACCGCTACACTGACATCGCCCCCGGGTTGATTTCCACTCAGGCCAATCGTCAAGTGAAGCGGATCCGTCAGGGTGCCGGCGGGGGTGACGTTTGGCGTCGCGGTGCCTGCGGCTATGCCGGGCGATACGGCAGACCCCAGCTGTGCATAGCCAGCCGGTGCGAGTCCGCCCATGAGGCACAAACTGAGCACGCCCGTCAGGAACTGGCGCCAGCAGGTCATGGTTGTTTCCCCTGAGTCCTGCCATCCAGCGGCGTGAGCATTTCGATACGGCCCGGGCAAACCCCGAGCAGAAACATTTTATCCTCATAAGAGGCGACAACCAGATACTGGCGATTGCCCAGCGATTTGGTCTCGGCGATGGCCAGTTTGCGCAAAGGCACCGAGCCGCCTGATGCCAGGCGGGCGCGCCAGAATAACCAGCCACTGGCCCCGGCCAGCAACAAGGACATCAGCAATATCCCCGTAAAGACTGGACTGCGACCAACCGCGGCCTCGGAGTGGCCCCCTGTGCTGCCCGGATATATCATCCCACTTGCTTCGACCGCGACCTTATCCGCCGCCGCCGCCCGCGACATGCCCGGACCGATCAGTCCAAAGGCGAGCACCCCGATCATGACCATTCGCAAGTTCATGACTAAGATTTACTGCTGCCCACGAGTTCCGTGATCTTGATGCCGAAGTTGTCCTCAACCACCACGACTTCGCCGTAGGCGACAAGTTTATCATTGACGTAAAGTCCAACCGGGTCGCTCGCATGCTGGTTCAGTTGGATCACGGATCCCGGGGCGAGTTCTAGCACCTCGCGCATGGGCAGCAGACTGGACCCGAGTTGCACGGTGACCTTCACCTTTACGTCGAGTACGATATCAAGAGATTTTTCGTCCATCTGGATTGACCTGGTTAGCGTCCCCGGCGGGATATTTATGGGTAAGTTTGACCGCGACCCGATCAGTATCGAGGCCGATGGTGCCAATAAATCTTGGCGCGCCGTTGAGCAGCACGCTGGTGGCCTGGAGGTGCGAGGAGGGCATTTCCAGCACATCGCCGACGCGCAGGCTAAATATCTCGCGCAAGCTCAGTTCAAAGACCGACCACTCGGCGCGAACGGGAATAGTGATGCAGTCGTAGGCCGCTTGCCAGGCGGGATGTTTCTCCACCTGCGTCATCATGGAATCCTTCTGGCGGCGGGCCTGCATTTTTTTTACTAGTGGCTCAATGGTGTAATACGGCACGCCGATCTGGATCTGCTCGGAACAATCGCCGAAATTGATCTCCAGCGTCAGCGCCAGAATGACGGCGTCGCCGGGTGATGTCTGGAGGAAGCGACCGTTGTTCTCATGGCCGATGATGAGACCATGCAACTCCTGCTCGCACTTCCATTGATTGCACCATTCCTCCAGGATGATCTGGATAACATCTTCCAACAACGACACCTCAATCTCCGTGAGGTAGCGCTCGGCCTTCACCGAGTGTCCCCGACCGCCGAGCAGGCGGTCCGCAATGGTGAGCGCCAACCGGGGATTGATGTCGAGAATGCCGACGCCCGGCAGCGGTTCGGCCTTGAACAGACAAAGATGCGTGGGGCTCGGTAGCGACTCCGTGAACTTGCTGTAGGCCGCGGTGGTCAGTTTGGCCATCTTGATGCCCAGTTCCATGCGCAGGAACAGCGAGAGGCGCGCACTTAAATAGCGGATGAAATCTTCGTGCAGGATACGGAGTCGGCGCAGTTCGATCTCCGAAAGAAACACCGGGTTGCGAAAGTCATAGGTGGCGACTTTCAGGACTGTACCCGGCGCGGTCCGCCGGCCATCCGCCTGCACGAAATGCTGCTTAGGTTCCGCTTGAAACGCCTCCTGCGCCAGCATCCGGTCGATCTCGGACTGGTCGAGAAAATCATTCGCAGGTTTTGAGGTGCTGTCGTCGGCCATGGCGGGTACGATTATTGCACGACGAAATCGGAGAAATACACCTGCTCCGCCACGCGTTTGCCGAGTGCCTGATTGTAGGCCAGCACGAGCTTCTCCCGCAGGACATTTTTGGCGCCGGGCTCCTCGAGATCGGCGAGAGAAAGAGAGGAAAGCACGTTGAGGGTGATGTCCGTCAGCTTGGCTTTTTGGGATTCAAACAGGGGTTTGATGTTCGCCTCCACTCCGGTGACGATAAAGGAAGTCTTGAGGTAGCGAGTGCCCATGGTGCCCGACAGATTAACCACAATATTCTGAAACTCGTAGGACGCGGGATTTGCGGCCTCCTTCCCGCCTTTGCCTTCTTTGCCGCCCTTGCTTTCTTTTGGCCCATCGGCCTTGGTTTCAGTTTCGCCTGGGGCCTGTACATCCACGACGCCTCCGGCCTTGATTGCCGTGAGTTTCTTTTGCAGGCGCGGCAGCAAGACGAACTCGGCCACCGTCCAGCTGAGAATCGGGGCCAAGACCAGCGCGGCGATGACAGGCAGCCAGGGGGCCATGGCGCTTTTAAACGACATTGCGACGACAGGAGCCGGCGGGGGCACACCCGCCGCGGTGGGAGCGGCGAGCGGGGCTTCGGGTTTGGCGGCCATGGGATTGGAATGGGCGCTAAACTTAGCGTTTCAGATTCACGATGTCTTCAAGCACGCTGTCGGATACGGTGATCAGGCGTGAACCGGCCTGGAAGCTACGCTGCGTGGTGATGAGGCTGGAGAACTGCTCAGTGAGATCAACGTTGGAGAGCTCGACTGTGCCCGACTGGATCCTGCCGAGACCATTGGACCCGGGCGCGTTGGTTCCCCCAATCTTGAAGGCCGAGGAGCCGACCGCGGCGCCAATGGGCCCGGCGGCAAGCAGGCCGGAGAATAAATTGTTCCCTTCTTTGACGAGGGCTGACTGGTCGGTGAATTTCTGCAGTTGCACCTGGTTATTGGTCGCCGAAGTGCCGTCGGAATAGAATTCCACCACGTTGCCGCCCTTGTCGATTGAGACCGACTGCAGTTGTGAGCCAACCGGAGGTGTCCCCAGCTTGATATCGCCGACGGCTCCGAAACCGACCCCGGTAAGCCCTTGCGCGCGCAAGCCTTGACTGGTGACAAGATAGCCTTGGTCATCCCAGCGAAAACTGCCGTCGCGCGTCGCATATTCGGTGTTATCAACCGAGTTTTTTACATGAAAAT
>JBAXWQ010000059.1:0-14761 GCA_037128315.1 Opitutia bacterium
GCCACCCGCTCGATCGCCCCGGAAATTTGCGCCCGGCTGCCGCGGGCCCTGGTGCAGGCGCAGGGCGTGATGCCCTTCGGCGTGGCCAGCGGGGTCTTGCAGGTGGCGATGACCGACCCGACGGCGATGGAGGTCCTGGACCAGCTTGCCTATGCCGCCGGCGCCGCCATCCAACCCGCGCTGGCGACCGGGGCGGACATTCGCTCGGCCATCGCGCTTTATTATGGCGCCGAGTCCGTGGCGGGGGAAACCCATCCGGGCCCGGGCCATGCGCCGGTCAACCGGCCCCGGGTTGCGGTTGAGTCCGGCCAGGCCGGGCCGGAGGGCGAGCAGGATGCCGCCATCATCCCGTTGGTCCATGCCCTCATGGCGGAGGCGATGCAGCGCCGCGCGTCGGACATCCATCTCGAGCCGCTCGCGCGGCGCTTTCGGGTGCGGTACCGGGTCGACGGCGCGCTGCAGGAGGGGGCTGCGCCGCCGCTGCGCCTGCACCCGGCCATCATCTCACGCCTCAAGATCATGGCCAACATCAGCATCGCCGAGAAGCGCGTGCCCCAGGATGGCCGCCTGCGGTTTGAGCAGGCGGGGCGGGCCCTGGACCTGCGGGTTTCCTGCCTGCCGACCGTCTATGGCGAGAGCATGGTGCTGCGCCTTTTGGATGGCGCGGGCCTGAAGCTGGGGCTGCCGGAATTGGGCTTCCACCCGGCGGACCGCCGGGCGTTCGAGCAGATCCTCGGTGCGCCCGATGGCCTCATGCTCGTCACGGGCCCGACCGGCTCGGGCAAGACCACGACCCTGTACACCGCCTTGCAGTCCCTCAACCGGCCCGAGGCCAAGATCATCACGGTCGAGGACCCGGTGGAATATCAACTGGCCGGGATCAACCAGGTGGCCGTGAAGGCCGACATCGGGATGACGTTTGCCGCCGCGCTGCGCGCCATGCTCCGCCAGGCGCCGAACATTGTCATGGTCGGCGAAATCCGCGACCGCGAAACGGCGGAGATCTCCCTGCAGGCGGCCCTGACCGGGCACCTGGTGCTGAGCACGCTGCACACCAACGACGCCCCGAGCGCGGTCCCGCGCCTCATCGACCTCGGCGCCAAGCCGTCGCTCGTCGCGGCGGCGCTGCGGGCCACGCTGGCCCAGCGGCTCGTGCGCCGCATCTGCCCGCAATGCCGGTGCACCTATACGCCGTCGGTGCGGGAGCGGCACGCGCTCGGCCTGACCCCTCGCCAGGTTGACGGCGTGGAGTTTTGCCATGGGGCGGGCTGCGCCGCCTGCCAGGGCACCGGCTACCGCGGCCGGGTCGGACTCTTCGAATTCTTTCTCGTGCCCGAGGAGATTCGCCGCATGATTTACGACAATGTTACCGCCGCCCGGCTGCGCCAGCAGGCCCGGCAGGCGG
This sequence comes from Opitutia bacterium, assembly GCA_037128315.1. Taxonomy (GTDB): domain Bacteria; phylum Verrucomicrobiota; class Verrucomicrobiia; order Opitutales; family Opitutaceae; genus Lacunisphaera. Next base: position 1,406 of record JBAXWQ010000059.1, read on the forward strand.
GCATGCGCACCTTGAGAGAAGATGGCATCAGTAAAATGCTCGCCGGCCTCACCACAATCGATGAGATTGCGGCTGCCACCGTCGGTGATGACCTTTGACCCAGCCCTTAACCCACCCCCTGCATGAGCTACGAAATGAATGACCTGCTTGATCTGGTTGTGGACCAGAAGAGCTCCGACCTCCACCTCCAGGTGGGCGTGCCCCCCTGTCTCCGCCTGCGCGGCAGCATGACGCCCATCGACGGGCCCGAACTGCGGGCCGAGGACACGGAGAAGCTCATGATGTCCATCACGCCGGACAATCACGTCCAGAACGTGAAGCTGAATGGCGGCACGGACTTCGGCTTCGCGTTCGGCGAAAAGGCCCGCTTCCGCGTCAGCGTGCTCAAGGCCAAGGGCAACTACGGGATGGTGCTGCGCCAGATCCCCAACCAGCTCTTCGATCTCCGCACGATCGGCATGCCCGACAAGATCAAGGAACTGCTCTACCGCCCGCGCGGCCTCTTCCTGGTCACCGGCCCGACCGGTTCCGGCAAGTCCACGACCCTCGCCTCGATGATCAATTACATCAACGAGAACCGCGACGGGCACATCATCACGATCGAGGATCCGATCGAGTACTATCACAACCACAAGAAGTGCGTCGTCACCCAGCGCGAGGTCGGGTCCGACGTGCCCAGCTTCGCCGAGGCCATCAAGCGCGCGTTGCGCCAGGACCCCGACGTGATTCTGGTCGGTGAGCTCCGCGACCTCGAGACCATCGAGGCGGCCATCAGCGCGGCCGAGACGGGCCATCTCGTGTTTGGCACGCTGCACACCAACAGCGCGGCCAAGACGGTGGATCGCATCGTCGACGCCTTCCCGGCCACGATGAAGGAGATGATCCGCATGCAGCTCTCCACGTCCATCATCTGCGTCATCTCGCAATCCCTCTGCAAAAAGAAATCCGGCGGCCGCATCGCGGCCTACGAGATCATGGTCAACACCTCGTCCATCGCCTCGCTCATCCGCGACAACAAGACCTTCCGGATTCCCTCGGACATCCAGACCGGGGCGGGGCTGGGCATGATCACGCTCGACACGCACCTGATGAGCCTGGTCAACCGCGAGCTGATCGAGCCCGACGAGGCCCTGGAGAAATCGCAGGAGCAGGTCGTGATGCGCGAAAAACTCACCGCGATGGGCTTCAAGTTGCGCGAACTCAACTAAACTTCAGCTCAGGCCGTGGGCCCGGCCGGAACAGCCATGTTCACCGGGCACGATCGTCTCCTTTTTGAACTCGGCACCGCCCAGCGGCTCGGCCCGCCGGCCGTGTGGCAGCAGGCCTGGGTTGAGCATCAGGCCACCGGCCAGCCGTTCGCCACGATTCTCCTGCGGCGCGGGGGCGTGGAACCGTCCGTTCTGCTCGGTGCCGTGGCGACGCACCTGGGCTGGGACTATGTCGGGGACTTGCCGTCCCGCCTGCCGCCCGCGGTCCTCGACTTGATGCCGGCGGACCTGGCCCGCAGCCATGGCGTGGTGCCGCTGGCCGCGCGGGGCCGGACGATCACGCTCCTGGCGCTCGATCCCTTCAATCCGGGATTGGTCAACGACCTGACGTTCATCCTCGGCCGCGACGTGCGGCTGGCGGTGGCCGAACCGGCCGGCATCCAACGACTGCTGACGCAGCACTACGGGGAGGAGCCGGAGTCGCTCGACTCGGCGCTCGACGCGTTGGTGGCCACGGCGGCCGCACCCGGTGCGACCGGGGAGAATGATGCGGCCGGGGCGGAGCTGGCCGGGTCGACGCCCCTGATCCGCTTCGTCAATCTCGTGCTGGCCCGGGGCATCTGCGACGGAGTCTCGGATATTCATTTCGAGCCGTTTGAGCAGGAATTCAAGATCCGGTACCGGCGGGACGGGACGCTTTACGAGCTGCTGCCGCCGCCCCATAGTCTCGCCCGGCCCGTCATCTCGCGGCTGAAGGTCATGGCCAACCTGGACATTGCCGAGCGGCGCCTCCCGCAGGACGGCCGCATCAAGCTCACCCTGGACGGCCGGGCCGTGGATTTGCGCGTTTCCACCCTGCCGACCCAGTTTGGCGAAAGCGTGGTGCTGCGCGTGCTGGACCAATCATCCGGCCGGCTCGAGCTCGGTGAACTGGGCCTGCCCGAATCCCTCCGCCGCGGCGTGGAGGAAATCATCCATCGGCCCCACGGGATTTTCCTCGTCACCGGCCCGACGGGCTCGGGCAAGACCACCACGCTTTATGGCTGTCTGAAAACCCTCAATCAGCACGAGGCCAAGCTCCTCACGGTGGAGGACCCGGTCGAGTACGAACTGGACGGGGTGATGCAGGTGCCGGTGAATCTTCCCGCCGGGTTGACGTTTGCCCGGGCCCTGCGGTCTTTTTTGCGGCAGGATCCCGACATCGTCATGGTGGGGGAGATTAGGGATGCGGAGACGGCGCAGATTGCCCTGCAGGCCGCGCTGACCGGGCACCTCGTGCTGAGCACGCTGCACACCAACGACGCCCCGGGGGGGTCACGCGCTTGCTGGACCTGGGAATTGCGCCCTATCTGCTGGCTTCCTCCCTCGAGGGAGTGCTCGCCCAGCGCCTGCTGCGCCGCCTCTGTCCGTCCTGCAAGGTGGCCGTGAGGCCAACGGAGTCCGGGCTGCAACCCCTGGGCCTCGCTCCCCGCGAATATCAGGATCGTCCGATTTATGTCCGCCAGGGTTGCCCGGCCTGTCGTCACACCGGGTACCTCGGGCGAATCGGCGTCTACGAATTTCTGCGCATGACTGAGCCCCTGCGCGAGAGGGTCGGGCAGGGTGTCACGCTGGACCAGCTCCGGCAGCAGGCACTGGCCGAGGGCATGACTGCGCTGCGCACCGCCGCCGTGGAAGCCCTCTTTGCCGGGCAGACCACGGTGGAGGAAGTCGTCAAATATACCTGATCACAGCTGGATTTCATTGCCGCACCGCCTACGCTTTCCGCCGTAGTTGCGGCGCTTGCCTTGGATCGGACCGCGAATTTTTCTGCCGGAGCCAATGGCGTGATGCCCCGATACAACTACAGCGCGGTTGACCTGAACGGGTCGGAGAGAAGCGGCTGGTTCGATGCGGCCGACGTCAGGCAGGTGGCGGCCCGCTTGCAGGAGGAGGGCCTGTTTCCCCTGGCCGTGACCTTGGTGGCGAACCGGCCGACCGCCGCGGCGCAGGCGACGGACCAGGGCGCCGCGGATGCGCCCAGCCCGAACTGGGCTGGGGTTGTGCGGCGGATATTTCGCGGGCGGGTCAGGCCGCGGGAACTGGCCGGCCTGACCCGCCAGTTGGGTGCCTTGCTGCGGGCCGGCATGCCGCTGCTCCGCGGGCTGGAGGTGCTCGTCCACCAGGAGCGCAGTCCGGAATTGCGCCGGGTGCTGGAGTCACTGGCCCGGTCGATCAGGTCCGGTGATGCCCTCTCGGTGGGGATGGAACAGGAGGCGGGGGTGGTCAGCCGGCTCTACGTGAATATGGTCAGGGCCGGTGAAGCCGGCGGGGTGCTGTCCGAGGTGTTCGAGCGGCTCGCGCATTTCCAGGAAAAAAGCCTGAAGCTGAGGGGCAAGCTCACCGCCGCCCTGCTGTATCCGCTGATGGTGATGGGGGTCGCCACGCTGATCTTGATCGGGCTGCTGGTGTTCGTGGTGCCGAAGTTCCAGCAGATTTTCAGCGATCTGCTCAAGGGCGCACCGTTGCCGTTGCTCACCCAAGGGGTTTTGCTGGTCAGCGACGCGGTGCGGCACCACGCCCTGCCGGGGCTGGTCATCATCGTGATCGTGGGCCTCGCGCTGCGGGCTTATGGGCACACGAGTCGAGGCGCGATGGCGTGGGCCGACTGGAGCATGCGCTGGCCGCTTCTCGGTGATTTGTGGCGGAAGGACCACGTTGCCCGGTTAAGCCGGACCCTGGGCACCTTGTTGTCGAGCGGTGTGCCGATTCTGCCGGCGCTGCTGATCACCCGGGACACGTGCGACAACGCCCGCCTCAGTGCGGCGCTGTCCTTGGCGCATGACCGGGTGAAAGCCGGGGCCCCGGTCGCCCGGCCGATGAGGGAGGCCACGGTCTTTCCACCGCTGTTTACCAGCATGATTGAGGTCGGTGAACATACCGGACGTCTGCCCGACATGCTCCACCAGATCGCCACCATTTATGAGGACGAAGTGGACAACGCCATCGCGGGCCTCAGCTCGCTCATCGAGCCGCTATTGATCCTCCTGCTGGCCGGGGTCGTTGGCACCATCGTGCTCGCGCTCTTCCTGCCCATTGTCCGGATCGTGCAGTTGCTGTCCTAGCGCGTGGCTGGCAAGTGGGATGCAGTTGAAGGCAGCCCCAGGTCAGTGTGCCGGGGGATTATAGTAACTCGGCCGGCGGGACGCAGTCGCGGCAAGGCTACGCGTCTACTGCGGGCGGCTCGGTGGCCACGATGGCGGTGTCCGCGGCGGGGATGACCGGCTTCTTGGTGCGATGGCCGGGCTTGACCAGAATTTCCACATAGACGCTGACCGAGCCTTCGATCTTCGCGGCGGCCTCGATGGCGGGGATGACTTCAGCCAGGTGCCGGGGGGCCGGGGCGGCCTGATCCACCCCCACTTGGCAGGCGAAATCCCAGAAATCCACGCCGGTGGACAGCGGCTTGCGGCGCTCCCGTTTGATGTATTTGCGGACATCCTGCTTGATGGCCTCCAGGACGCGGGCGTCGGCCTGGCCGGGTTGATGGAGCGGGAAGGTCTTCTTCATGGAAGATCTCGTATGCCGTAAGTGGTGGACCGAGGGGAGGATAATCGGCGGGCGGTTCCACCCAAAAAAGAAGAAGGGCCGTCTACCCTAAAGACGGCCCTTCACCCCTAACACCAAATAACTTGAACTACGACAGGACAGACGCGACTTGGGCTGGTTCGTTCAATCGTCGGTGATGAGAGGGCAGGTGTTTACATTCCTGTCACAATTGACGCTTTATCGGGTGCGGCGGTGATCTTGGCGGGTTGAATCCGCTGGCGTTGGTCGACGCATGGCTTGCCCAAGGGGCTGGGTTTCGCCGTCTGAAAACAAAAAGCCCCCGGAATACGGGGGCTAAATGGTGGACCTTACTGGACTCGAACCAGTGACCTTTTCGATGTCAACGAAACGCTCTAACCAACTGAGCTAAAGGTCCGGAAGAGGTGGATGTATGAAGGACGCGGGCGGACCGGTGCAAGAATAAATCATGGGGATTGAACTGGCGGTCGGCCTGAATTTTCCGGCAGTAGTGGCAGGCGTCCCTGCCTGCCGGGTTCGACCTACGCAAACCCCACAGGCACGGAGGCCTGTGGCTACCATTGCAGCCGGACTTTTTTCCGGGAAAAATCATTAAGCGTGAAAAAATCAGCGCTAATCCGGCGGGCCGAGGCGCGTTTTCGCGTGCATTTAAGGCCCTGCCGGGTAAACACCTGCCGACATGCTGCAAAGCCTCCGCATCCGCAATCTCGCCCTGTTGGAGGAGGTGGAATTGGATTTTGAGACGGGGTTCACCGCCGTGACCGGCGAGACCGGGGCGGGCAAGAGCATCCTCCTGGGTGCGCTATCCCTGCTGGCCGGCGCCCGGGCCGACAAGACCATCATCCGGCAAGGCGCACCCGCCACCGAGGTCGAGGCGGCTCTCTTCTTCACGGACAGCCGCAAGTTGGACGCCGCCCTCGCCGCGCTCGACCTCCCGGCCTGCGATGACGGCGTGTTGATCCTCAAGCGCAGCCTGCCGCGGGACAAGGCCCCCCGGATTTCCGTCAATGGGAGCATGACCACGCTGGCCGCCTTGCAGGCACTCGGGGAGCAGTGGATTGATTTCCACGGCCCAGGCGAACCCCGCCGCCTGCTGAAAGAGGGCTGCCAGCGCGAACTGCTCGACCTCTTTGCCAAGAACGAGGCCGAACGGCAGAAATACTCACTCCACTACCAAGCCTGGCGAGAACTCGTCGACGAACACACCCGTCTCGCGGGTGCCGAGAAGCTCTCGGCCGACCAAATCGAGTTTCTCAAGGTGCAACTGGCCAAAATCGATGCGCTGGACCTAACTGATGAGGCCATTGCCACGCTGGAGCGGGATTTTTCGCGCCAGCAAAGTGCGCAGGAGATCACTCAGCTGGCCGCCGGTCTGAGTCACGGGCTGAGCGGTGACGACGGCCTGCTGGGCCAGCTGGCGGCCTTGCTCCGCTCGGCGCGGCAGCTGGAATCGCTCGATGCCGCCAGCAAGCCGCTGGCCGACCGGTTGCTCTCATGCTCGGTCGAGTTGGGCGACCTCGACGCCGAATTTTCCTTCCTCGCCCAGTCCCTGAATTTCGATCCGGAGCAGGCCGAGGCCCTGCAGGAAAAGATGAATGCCTGGCTCGCGCTCAAGCGGAAGCATGGGAGCAAGCTCGAGACCGTGATCGCCGCGCGCGACGAGATGCGGCGGAAGCTGGAAATGCAGGGCGACATCGAGGGTGCACTCGCGAGGCTCGAGCGGCAGATCGCCGAGGCGGGCAAGCTCGCGCGCAAATTTGCGGGCGAGTTGCGGCTGACCCGCGAGAAGGCCGCGCTGCAACTGGCCAAGGCCGGAGGAAAAGTCATCGCCCAGCTCGGCTTCAAGAAGGCGGACTTCCGGGTCCATCTCGTCTCGCTCCCGGAGTTGGGGCCGCAGGGCGACTGCACTGTCGAGTTCCTGTTCTCCCCCAACGTCGGGGAGCCGCCGCTGCCCCTGCACCGGATTGCGTCGAGCGGGGAACTGGCGCGCGTCATGCTGGCCCTGAAGGCCGTGCTGGCGGAGATCGACGACGTGCCGCTGCTGGTGTTCGACGAGGTCGACGCCAACGTCGGCGGCGAAATCGGCCGCATCGTCGGTGAAAAGATGGCCCACATCGCGGAGCGGCACCAGGTGCTGTGCGTGACGCATTTGCCGCAGGTGGCGGCGCAGGCGCAGAATCACCTGGTGGTGACCAAGGACCAGAGCGGCGACCGCGCCTCGGTTGCCATCGAGCCCATCCATGGCAGCCGGAAGGTGCGGGTGGGGGAACTCGCCCGGATGCTCGGCGACCGGAATGCGAAGAGCGCCATGGCGCACGCCGAGGAGTTACTGAAGGGGTAAGGGATTGAGTATTTCGAATAGGTAGGGGCGCTTGCCCCAAGCGCCCGGGCTGTTGAGGGCAACAGCCCCTACCGGGTCGCCTTGTGCGCCGAGCCTTGCCATAACTTTGTCGTCCTGCTTAGCGTCAAACCATGTCCCACCCCATTTCCCGCCGGACAGCGCTCAAGCACCTGGGGGTCGGCGCGGCTCTGGCCACCAACATGAGTTTGCCGGCCGCGGCTTCCGCTGAAGCAAAGTCTTCCGATCGCAAGGGCCGCGTGCGGCAGTCCGTCTGCCAGTGGTGCTACAAGAAGTTGTCGCTGGAGGAACTGTGTGTCGCGGCGGCCGGCATGGGCTTGCAATCCGTGGAGCTGCTGCAGCCCAATGATTTTCCCGTGCTGAAGGCGCATGGCCTGATTTGTGCGATGGTCAGCTACCCCACGGCCAAGCTCGGGGAGGTGAGTGTCGGCGGCATCACCAAGGCTTGGAACCGGCGGGAGCATCACGATGCCCTCGTGACGGTATACGAGGCCCAGTTGCAGGCGACGGCCGCCGCCGGCTATCCCAACCTCATCTGCTTTTCCGGCAACCGGGACGGCCTGAGTGATGCGCAGGGACTGGAGAATTGTGCCGTTGGCCTGAGCCGAATTCTTCCCCTCGCGGAGAAACTCGGGGTGACCGTGTGCATGGAGCTCTTGAACAGCCGAGTGAATCACGCGGATTACATGTGCGACCACACGGAATGGGGCGTGGCCCTCTGCCAGCGGCTCAGCTCGCCGCGATTCAAGCTGCTTTACGACATCTATCACATGCAGATAATGGAGGGGGATGTCATCGCCACCATCCAGCGCCACCACCAGCATATCGGCCATTACCACACGGCGGGCGTGCCGGGCCGGCATGAACTGGATGAGAACCAGGAACTGAATTATCCGGCCATCATCCGGGCGATCATGGACACCGGCTACCCGGGATTCGTCGGGCAGGAGTTCATGCCGCGCGGTTCCGATGCGCTGGCCGCGCTGCGGGCCGGGGTCGCGGTGTGCGACGTGTGAGTACCTTCGCTGAGATCATGAGGTAGGTCGGGGTTTATCCCCGACACGAGCGGCGCGAAGTCGGGCATAAAGCCCGACCTACAGAGATGGCCGATCCATTGCGGGTTTGCATCGGCTAGGGTGATTACTTTGCTGGGCGCGATGAAATTCACTTACCCCCGCCTGATTCTCGGTCTAGTTGTTTCCGCCCTGGCCGCATTCCCAGCCGTCGCCGCCCCGCTGCGGGTGCTCTACTTCACCAAATCGGCGGGTTATGAGCATAGTGCCATCAAGCAGGTCGACGGCCAACCGAGCTATTCGGCCAACGTGCTTGCCGCCCTCGGGGCCAAGCACGGGCTGGTCTTCACCTGCAGCAAGGACGGCTCGCTGTTTTCCCCGCAGTATCTCGCCCAATTCGACGTGGTGTTATTCTATACCACCGGCGATCTCTGCACGGTGGGCACGGATGGCCAACCGGCCATGACCGCGGCGGGCAAGCAGGCCCTGCTGGACTATGTGCAGGGTGGAGGGGGGTTCGTGGGCGTGCACAGCAGCAGCGATACTTTTCACACGAATGAACACGGCGGGGGCAACAATCCCATCCGGGGGCAGCGCTACACCAACTACGGCGACGCCTGCGATTCGTACGTGAAGCTCCTCGGCGGGGAGTTCATCCGGCATGGCCCGCAGCAGGTTGCCCGGGCCACCATCGTGTCGCCCCAATTTCCCGGCTACGGGGCCCTGGGAACGGAACTCAGCGTCAAGGAGGAGTGGTATACCCTCAAGGAGTTCTCCCCCGACAACCATGTCCTGCTGGTCATGCAGACGGCCGGCATGGAGGGCGGGGACTACGCCCGACCGCCTTATCCGCTGGCCTGGGCCCGCCTCTCGGGCAAGGGCCGGGTGGCCTACAACGCGATGGGCCATCGGGAGGACATCTGGGACAGCGCGGCCTTTCAGTCGATGCTGCTCGGCATGCTGCAGTGGGCGGCCGGTCGGGTGCAGGCCGACGTGACGCCCAATCTGGAGAAGGTCACGCCCGGCCACGCGAAGCTGCAGGCGCAGCCGGCGGAGGTGAAGTAAGGCGGGATCCGTCTTGGGTAGGGAATTTAGTCGGGCTGTAGGGCGGGGTCGCTGACCCCGCCGGCGCTCGGCCCTCGGGCGGGATCAGCGATCCCGCCCTACAGAATCCGCTCCTGCTACCAACTTACGCGGTCTACGCCCCCAGCGCGCGGGCGCTGCGCCATCTCTCGGTCGGGATGCTCGCGAGCGCGATCAGGGCGATCTGGCTGGCGACGAAACTGATGAGCCAATAGAAGGCGGCGTCCATGAAACCGTAGCTGTGGAGACCGACGCCCAGCATGTTGGTGCCGAACCAGCTCCAGCTCGTCACGATGTTGCCGAAGATGGCGAGCATCATGAGCCCGCGCTGCTTGACCATGCCGCCCCAGCGGGCGTGGAGAATGATGGCGTTCCAGACGACAATCAGCAGCGCGCCGTTTTCCTTGGGATCCCAGCCCCAGAAGCGGCCCCAGGACTGGTCGGCCCAGATGCCGCCGAGCACGGTGCCGACGAGGCTGAAGAGCGTGGCGAAGCAGACAATGCCGTAAACCATCCGGGCCAGCGCGTCCGCGGTGGCCTTGTCGAGTGACTGCGTGAGCACGCCCCGCACGATATAAATCAGGGCCAGGAAGCCGGCGAGGAAGGTGGCGGAGTAGCCCGCCGTGACGACCACGACGTGCGTGGCCAGCCAGATGTTCGTGTCGAGCACGGCACGCATCATCTCCAGGGTGTCACCGCTGAGCGACAGGTGATGGGCGATCAGCAGGGTCACAAAGCCGATCATGCCGGCGGCGACGGAGCCCACGGCGTTGCGGTAGATTTTCTCGAGGAGGAGGCAGAGCAGCACGGCGCCCCAGCCGACAAAGAGGGCGGAGGAATAAAGATTCGTGACCGGGGGACGACCCTCGAGCCACATGCGGGTGATGATGCCGGCCGTGGTGAGCAAAAAGGCCACCAGGGTAAGATAGAACGCGCTGCGACCGAGCACCTCCGGCCAGATCAGCCAGGAAACGACGGCGAGGAAGAAAGCGAACGCATAAAGCGTCATGCTCTTGTAGAACGGCTCCGCGGCGTTGAAGCGGGACTCGATATCGCTCTTGTGCAGGGCATCGGTGTAGCGCTGCGCCAGCTGCGAGTGGAAGAGCTGGACGATTTCGTTGAACTTGGCGGCGTCGCCGGTGCGCCAGGCATGCCCGAGGGCGGCGTAGGCCATGACGTTGGCGTTGATCCGGCCCGTGCCGAAGGACTCCATGAGCGCCTCGCCCGTCGTGCGCCAGTGCGTCGGGTCGGTGTCCGTGAGTTCCGGTTGCACGGTGCGCAGGTAGCCGACCTGCTCAAGATAGGTGAAACGATCCGCCATCTCTTTCATGACCTTGACGGCTTCGGGGCTGTGCGGCTCACCCTTCTGCTTGGCCAGAATGGCGGTGATGCCCGCGGGCAGGGCGCGGTCAAAGGTGGTGAGTTCGGTGAGGAAATCCGGGGCTTCCGGCACCTGCAGGCTGGCCTTGAGCCGGAGGTAAAGGGCGATGTGCTCATTGACCGCAATCACCTGCTTCTGAAACGAGGTCCGGAGCGGGGTCTCGACCGACTCGGCGAGCCGGGCCTGCCGGTCCAGTTCCGCCAGCTTCGGCCGCAGCTGGTTGTAGGAGAAACGGGAGCGCTGCTTGGGCACGAAATCAAAGATGGCCAGCGTGCGCATCGCGGCACTGTCGTAGGCGATCTTGGTGTCCTCGGGCGCGATGCCGAGGAGGTCCAGCACCTCGGGCGAGTCGATCTTGAAGGTCGGGTAGGCGTCGGTCTTGACCGGATTGAAAAGCGTCTCGGCCAGCCAGGCGATGGGCGACTCCGCCATCGGCGTGCTGATCGCGGGGTCACTCACGCGCTGCCGGTTCTGCATCACCAGCAGCGAAGTGCGGGCGACGGTGTCGAGGGGCTTGAGGCGGCCGTTGACGAGCACGGGCAGCCGGCCAAACCCGGCGAGGTCAAAGGCGGACTTGGTGGCCGGCGGGCGGAGGGCGGAGCCGACGTAAAGGACGCCGAAAGCGAGGGCGAGGAGAGGGAGGAGGCGTTTCATGGCAGTAGCGAGTAGTGAGCAGCGAGTAGTGAGTAGGAGATAGCAGGCTGGGCGTGGATGGCTGGGCGAATGCTCGCTACCCACTACACGCTACTCGCTACTGCGGCGGTAGCCGCGCGTTTGCGGAAGAAGGCACCCAGGGAAAACCCGAACTGGATGATCAGGCCGACGCCCATCATGATGCAGGCAATGTAAGGGAGCTGCCAGCTGGGGTTGCGGACCACCTGAAGGATCGTGGTGGCATCGTCCTTTTCGAAGCCGGCCTGATAGAAGGTCATGCCCTGATAGCGCAGCGGGTTGTTCATGTAGATGAGGACGGTGCGATCATCGTGGCCGTCGTCGCTCTTGACCTGGATCCGGCTGGAGAAATTCTTGGGAATGTCGGTGCCGGCGTATTTGTCGTGGCTGAATTTCTGCAGCGTGAGGGAGAACGGATAATAGTGCCGCTGGGAGCGCAGGGCCACTTCCCAGGTCTTGCCGCCATATTGAAAGGTCTGCGGCATGCCGAGGTGGGGCGAGGCCAGCCAGATGCCCAGGGGACCCTCGGGGGAGGTGATCTCCACGAAGGCACCGGGGATGTTGCGCTCATCGGTCTTGTAGGTGACGGGCAGGGGGATCAGCACCAACTGCGCGCCGAGCCCGGCCGTGGCAATCGAGGGCCGGGCATTGGCGGCCGCGGACTGGTTGCGCATCTGCACGTTCACGTTGGGATGGTATTCCCGGATGGTGACGGAGAACGGCAGCTTGGGGTGCTGGATGGACTTCTTGTCCTCGAGCAGGGCCTCGGGGATGGCGACCACGGAGTCGAACTTGGCGTCGCTGTGGTCGATCAGCACCAGCTCGCTGGCCAAGAAGCTCTCGGAGTATTGCCGGGTCTCGCCATTCTCGATGCGCATGAAGCTCTCCTTCGCCCAGAGGCCGGTGAACAGCTCGCCGAGCAGCAGCAAAATCAGGCCGGAGTGCGCGAGCTGGATGCCGCTCTTTTTCCAGGAAAGGGCGAAGCGATAGACATGGGCGCAGACCAGGTTGATCAGCAGCAGCCCGCCAATGGTGTAGCCGCCCGGAAATAGCGGCAGGGAGAGATTGGTCTGCGGGAGTTGCCAGAAAACCACGAAGCTGCGGAAGTATTTTGCCTGCACCGCCCAGATGCCGAGGTTCACCTGGTCCAGGGTGGCGACAAAAACCAAAATGAGGGAAAGGATCAGCAGCGCCACCGTCAGCTGAAGCGAGACGAAGAGGCTGCGGAGCTGGCGGAAGAGGGTGCTCATGGCTTAAGGGGCCTTGATGGTGGCGAGGAAGTCACGGAAGGCGGCCTGTTCCCTGGTGACAATTGCATCGGGTCCAAGTAGCTTGAAAAACCACGTCTGGCCGTTGTGTGGTACGATCGCGCCGAGCACCCGGGTCGGCTGGCCGTTCACGGAGCCGAGGGCATCGACGATCGTGATGTGGAACCCGTTCACGTCGAGGTGTTGGATCCCGGCCTCGAGTTCGCTCTCGGCGACCGGTGGCAGGCCGACCTGGCCGCGCCAGCGGTTGACATTGGCAAAGAGGCCGCCGGTATCGCCGGGGAACGCCGTGATGGCGAGATCGGCGACGGCACCGCCGTCGCCCGTGATATTAAAGCTGCCCTTGCGGAAACTGCTGACTGGCTTGGCCTGCCACTGGGCCGGGGCAGTCCAGGTCAGGGCGCTGCCGGCGGCGACGGCGGGACCGCTGCCATCCGGCATGGCGCCCATGGGGCCCGCCGGGGCGGCGGCTCCGCCGATCGGGGGATGCCCGTCGGGCAGCGGACCGTTCATGGCGGCCGGAGCGGTGGCTGCGGGCATGGCGGCCGGGGCCGGGTCTTTCGGGGCGCGATAGGCTGCGATCTCGCGGTCTTTGCAACCGGCGGTGATCAGCAATGATAATAGCAATGCAGTGGTGGAATATCGGCGTGGCGACATGGCCATTGTTTAGAATTCCATCGGGGACAAAGTGCAACCTCAACCGCGTAACACCTCAGTTACAGCACAGCATATAGCAATATATGCACAGTGCAGATTTTTGCTGCCAAGCCCGGTCGAACCCGTACGTATTCAGCCATGCGGTTCA